>JABFRE010000155.1 GCA_013141325.1 Novosphingobium sp. | reverse complement strand
GCGCAGGGCGTCGGCGCCAAGGTCCCGATGGGCACCCGCGCCGAGGAACTCTACGCCGCCTTCACCGCAAACGGCAACGGCGGCTCGGACTTCTCGGCGATCATCAAGACCTTGTAGGGCGCCGCTTTGCGCTCGACTTGGCATTTCGCACCGATTAGCATTGGATGGCCCCAACGAAAGTGAACCGAGCGGAGGGACCGTCTGCGCATGGATCAGGACGAAGGCCGCATATTTGGCTGGAAAGCCATCGGTTCCTACTTCGGGCGCGACCGTTCGACCGCGATCAGGTGGGCCAACGAACGCAATCTGCCGGTGCACCGCGTGCCGGGCGGCAAGACCGCATCGGTCTATGCGCTGCGCGACGAATTGGATGAATGGGCCACAAGCCACGACACGCCAGCAGAGCCCGATGCTGTTGAGACCGGCGCGAAGCGGCGGCGGCTCACCTCGCCGCTGATGCTGGTGCTGGTAGGAACGGCGGTTGTCGGTGTGGCGGCCACGGCGGGAAAGCTTCTCAACAACCGCCTTCCGGGGAACCCCGAAACGGCCGAACGCTTTCTTGCGGCGCGCGACGATTGGGCGCGCTCCGATACCGCCAGCCTCGAGCGGGCGATCGCCGGATATCAGGCCGTTCTCGCGCGCGATCCGGGATTTGCCAAGGCCCACGCCGGGTTGGCGGACGCCTATCTGATGGCGGGCGAATACGGATCGCTGTCCTATGATATCGCGTTTGGCCGGGCCAAGCACTCGGCCGTACGCGCGCTGGAGCTCGATCCGGGTCTGGCCATGGCCCACCGCGATCTTGCCTACATCGGCTATTGGTGGGAACGTGATCCGGTCACCGCGGGCAAGCAGTTCCGCAAGGCGATCGAGCTGGCCCCTGACGATTGGCGGGCGCACTTCTGGTACGCTGGCGCTCTGGCAGACAACGGCGAATTTGCACCGGCTCGGCGCGAATACACTGCGGCACGGCTGGGCCACCCGGGTTCGGATGCCATCGAAACCCATCTCGCGCTCGGCAAATGGAGAGAAGGCGACACGGCGGGCGGGATTAAGGGGCTCGAAGCAGTCGCCGCACGCGAACCGCGTGACGCGCTGTCCCGCTATTTTCTGGCGATCGCCTATGCCGGCGAGGGCGATTTCGTGCGCTACCTCCGCATCATGCAGGAACGCGGCCGGCTGCGCGGCGAACCGCAGCAGTCGGCTAACCTCAAGGCGCTCGACGCGGCGCTGCGGTCCGGCGGCGAACCGGCATTGAAGGCGCTGGTGATCGACCAGGCCAACGCCGAAGAGGCCAACCGTCCGTTCACCGATCACAGCCTGCCCGCATTTCTGGCCAGCGCCGCAGGCGACCGGGCGCGGCTGGTGGCGACGCTGAGGCTCGCTGATCGAAGTCGGGAAGTCTGGGGCTCAGCAGGCTATGTGCTGCGCATCAAACAGCGCTGGGGAGCTGACCGGGATATCATCGCACTGCTCAACCGCCGGGCATCGCCAGCTGTGGAACCGCTGGGCTAGGGACCTGCGGCCGCGACTGCCGTGAAGAGCGCGCCGACTGCTTGAGCCGCCGATTCGGCAAAGCCCCATCGCGACGGACAATTCCTGCGAATTTCCTGGGCCTCGCGCTGCGGCTGCAACAATTTGCGACGCTTTGCCACTACTTGACACACGGTGGTCCGGGCGGCGGCAGGGTAGACTGGATGCGCAGCGATGCGGACCGTGACCTGGCAATGTGTGCACCGGCGCCTGTTCGCAAGCGAAGGAGCATGACATGCCCAATCCCCCGATCATCACCTCCAACGGCGGCGGCGATGCCGCATCGCTTGATCTGGCGCAGACCTGGACAGCGGGAGCGACCGCCATTCCGGTGACGATCGTCACGGCCAGCGATCCCGAGCAGACGGCGCTGGCCTTCACGATCGTGGGCGGCGCTGACGCAAGCAGGTTCGCGATCGATGAAATCACCGGCGAGCTGTCTTTTGCTGCTGCGCCGTTTCACACCAGTCCAACCGACAGCGATTTTGACAATATCTATGAAGTCGTGGTCCAGGTCTGGGATGGAACCACCGACGCCAGCGGCAATCCGCGCGTCGATCTGCAGACCCTGCGCGTCAAGATTACCGATGGGCATGCGCCGGCGATCATATCGAACGGCGGCGGTGAATCGGCTTCGCTGCAATTCGTCGCCAACGGATCCGCAGTCGTTACGACGGTTGTCGGAATCGACCCCGATCCGGGGCAAGTCATCAACCACTGGATCTACGGCGGGGCCGATGCCAGTCTGTTCACGCTCGACTACACGACCGGCGCACTTCGCTTCATCACTCCCCCCGACTACTTCAATCCCGCCGATGCCGATGGCGACAATGTCTATGAAGTTATCGTCCAGATCTGGGATGGAACCTATGATGCGAATGTCCAACCGCGGTACGACCGGCAAGCGCTCCGGATAACCGTCGAAGACGTGCTGCATGCGCCGACGATCACTTCGAACGGCGCCGGCGATGTCGCTGCGCTGCAATTGATCGACAGCGGATCGACCGCCGTCACCACGGTCACCGCGACCGATCTTGATCCCGATACCATCGAATATGGCATCGCCGGCGGTCTCGACGCAGGCCTGTTCGCGATCGATTCCGCAACTGGCGTGCTGACCTTCATCAGTGCTCCCGATTTTGCGAACCCTGCCGATTCGAATTCCGACAACCTCTACGAAGTCCAGGTTCAGGCCTGGGATGGAACCACCGACGGCAACGGCAATCTCCGCACTGACCTGCAGACGATCCGGGTGTCGGTTCTCGACAACGTCAACCACGCGCCAACAATCGTCACCGGCGGCGGCAACGCAACGGTCACGCTCGAGATCGATGAATTTCGGTACGTTGCGACAGTTGTGGCTGCGAGCGATATCGATCCGGGCGATACCATCGTCTATTCGATCGCCGGAGGCACGGATGCCGGGTTGTTTGCGATCAACGCGGCAACCGGCGTACTCTCGTTCAACTTCGGCGCCGCCGACTACAATTTCCCGCAGGATAGCAATCACGACAACGTCTACCAGGTCAGCGTCACGGCCAGCGACGGGACGCTTTCGGACAGTCAAGCGCTGTCGATCCGGGTCAATCCGGGCGGCCAGGCGGCGTCGATCCAGGGTACTGCGGGCGATGACACCATCAGTTCGGTGGATACTCCCGCAGGACAGCCTTACCTGACCACGCGTGACGATACGGCCAACGGTGGCGCCGGAAACGACACCTTCCATAGCACGCCGGGCAGCGACACGTTTTACGGCGACGGCGGGAACGATACCTTCTTCGATGGCGATCCCTTCGGCGGCCCGGCCGATCATGATGCGTTCTATGGCGGCGACGGCAATGACACCTATGCCGGCGGCAGTTTCTTCTTTGCAAACATGTTCGATGGCGGCCCCGGTTTCGACACGATGGCGCTCCGGCTGTGGCTTCCCCCCACGAGCCTCACCGGCTTCACATTCGTCCTGCAGCCATCGGGGACGGTAACGGCCGGAATCGACAGTCTGACCTATCTCAATGTCGAGGCTGTGGAAGTGGACGCCACCGACTTTGATGACACTATCACTGGCGGGGATTTTGCCGACCGTCTGTTTGGCGGACGGGGCAACGATGTCCTCGTCGGACTCGGGGGCGACGACAGGTTCGTCTCAGGGTTTGGCACTCCCGATGTCGGGAACGATGCGTATCACGGCGGGCTGGGAACCGACTACGTCGAGCTGTATTTCGATCAAAATCAAGGGTCTTCCGTTCAGGCTTTGCAAACCCCGTCGAGCGGTATCACCTTTGCCTTCACCCCTGGCGACAGCGAGATCGATACGGCCTACGGCCACAAATCGTTGTTCGGCATCGAACATGCGCTGATCTGGGGAACGCGGTTTGCCGACACGCTGACAGGTGGTTCGGGCGACGATACCATCATCGCCTACAGCGGGGCCGACGAATTGGCCGGCGGTGGCGGCAACGACCGTATTGTCGGCGACGATTACCGGTCAACCAGTGGGATTCTGTTCAGCGGTTCGGTCGCGAACTATTCGGGCAATCACACGGACTACTCCGTCTCGGGCGTAGCTTACGAATTCGGAACACAGCGGCTGGTGGAAGCGACACTCAGCGACCTTCGCAGTGGCTCCCCGGATGGAACTGACAGCTTGCGACACATCGAGCTGTTCCGCTTTGCCGACGGCTTGTTCAGCTACAATGTCGCCACCAGTCAGTGGGTTCTGGTCTCCGGAAACACCCCCCCGGCGATCACATCCAACGGCGGTGGAGACACGGCCTCGGTTTCGATCCCTGAGAACACCAGCACCGTCACCACGGTCACCGCGAACGACCCTGATCCGGGCGCCACGATGGCCTATTCGATCAGCGGCGGCGACGATGCGTCCCTGTTCTCGATTGACGCGGCTACGGGCGCTCTATCGTTCATCGCCCCGCCCGATTTCGAAGTCCCCGGGGATGCCAGCGCGGACAACGTCTACGACATTGTCGTACGCGCCAGCGACGGAACGCTGTTCGACGATCAGGAGATGGCGATCTCCGTGACCAATGCCAACGACGCGCCGGTAGTGGCGGTTCCGTTCACCGAAGCGCTGGCGACCGAAGACACGGCGTTCAGCTTCACGATCCCGGCCGGCACCTTCAGCGATCCCGACGATGCCACACTCAGCCTCTCGGCGACGAGCATGGGCGGCGGTGCGCTGCCGGTGTGGATCAGCTTCGATGCGGCCACCGGAACCTTCACCGGCACCCCGCCCCAGGACTTCACCGGCGATATCCCGCTGCGGGTGACCGCCACCGACGCCGGTGGGCTTTCCGTCGCGCTGAACTTCCCGCTGAGGATCGTCCCGGTCAACGATGCCCCGGTGGCGTTCGACAGCGCCGCTACCGGCGGCGAGGACACCGTCATCGCCGGTTCGGTGGTCACCAGCGACGTCGACAACGGCAACCGGACCTTCGCACTGCTGGCAGGCCCGGCGCACGGCACGCTGACGTTCAGCACCGCGACCGGGGCCTACAGCTACACCCCCAACGCCGACTACACCGGCACCGACAGCTTCACCTTCCGCGCCAGCGACGGACAACTCGACAGCAATCCCGCCACCGTCGCGTTCACCATCACCCCGGCCAACGACGCGCCGGTAGTGGCGGTTCCGTTCACCGAAGCGCTGGCGACCGAAGACACGGCGTTCAGCTTCACGATCCCGGCCGGCACCTTCAGCGATCCCGACGATGCCACACTCAGCCTCTCGG
>JABFRE010000240.1 GCA_013141325.1 Novosphingobium sp. | reverse complement strand
CGCGCCGCGCGCTGGCCGCGCTGCTCAGGCTGCGCGCGCCGAGCTGCCTGGTGCTTTCGATTTCCGAACTTCCCGCCACCCAGCCGATCGAGGTGATCGCCGTGATCGGCGGGCCCCCGGCAGCGCTGCCGCCGCCCTCGTCTCCCGCCGCAACGGAGAGTATCGCCGCATGAAATACGATCACCGGGCCTTTGCCCCCGCGCTGAAGGCGGCCGACGCCTACGGTGCCGGTACCGCCGAGCGGATTCGCCGCTTCGTTCCCATGGTACGCCGTCTTGCCTGGCATGTCCAGGGCGGAGGGAGGCCGGGGATCGAGCTGGAGGACCTGATGCAGGCCGGCATGGTCGCCTTGACCGAGGCGGCACAGCGCCATGCCGGTCCGGGTGAAGACGGCTTTGCCGCCTATGCCAAACTGCGGGTGCGCGGGGCGATGGTCGACCTGATCCGCCGCAACGTCCCGCTCTCACGCGGAGCGGCGGAACGGCGGCGGCACCTGCGGGAAAAGGAGACGGTACTGCGCGGCGAGCTGGGCCGCGATCCGCATCCCGCCGAGCTGGCGGCCGCGCTGGGGATCGGCGAAGGCGAACTGGAGAGCCTGCGCGTCGCCACCGAACCGCTCCGGTTCGAGCCGATCGACGAGACCTATTCGGATTCCGATCCGGCCTTTGCCGACGACCGCCCCGACAGCTTTGCCCTGCTGGCAGACGCCGAGCTACGCGAGAGCCTGGCCGATGCCATTGCCGATCTGCCCGAACGGCTGCAACTGGTGGTTCAGCTCTATTTCGTCGAGGAACTAAACCTCTCGGAAATTGCCGCCGCGCTGCAGGTGTCGATCCCTCGGGTGCACCAGATCAAGGCCCAGGCGATCGAGAAGCTGCGCGCCGCGCTCAGCGGGCAGGTCGACATCATCTAGCTTGCGCCGGCGTGGCCCGCACTGCATAGGCGGGGACTATGAGTGCCTGCGATACCTGCGTCGTGCGCAACCGCGCCATTTGCGCGTCTCTGGACGGGGACGAGCTCAAGGCGCTCAACGCCATCGGCCGGCACCGCACGTTGGAGCCGGGCGAATCGCTGATGTGGGAAGGCGACGATTCGGTCCTGGTTGCCAATGTGATCGACGGCGTGCTCAAGCTGTCGACCGGGACCGAGGACGGCCGCGAACAGATCGTCGGCGTCGTCTACCCTTCCGATTTCATCGGCCGCCCGTTCGGGGCGACCACCGGTCACGGCGTCACCGCGCTGACCGACGCGCGGGTCTGCGTATTTTCGCGCAAGGATTTCGATGCTTTCGCCCGCGAACATCCGGCGCTCGAACACAAGCTGTTGCAACGAACTCTGGCGGAGCTTGATCGCACCCGCCGCTGGATGCTGCTGCTGGGGCGCAAATCCGCCGGGGAAAAGGTCGCCAGCTTCCTGCTTGAGATGTCCGAGCGGCTGGCACCGCCAGGCTGCAGCACGTTTTCAGAACAGACCCTGACCCGCTTTTCGCTGCCGTTTTCGCGACAGCAGGTGGCCGATGTGCTGGGGCTGACGATCGAAACCGTCAGCCGCCAGTTTACCCGGCTCAAGGCCGACGGGCTGATCGACCTGCCATCGCGGCGCGAGGTCGTGATCCTCAGCCGCGACGGGCTGGCCGCCGAGGCCGGTTGACCGGCCCCGGCAGTGCGCTTGATCAGAACCGGTAGCTGACGCCGCCGCTGAGCACCCATGGATCCAGCTTGTGCTTGGTTTCGAGCACATTTGTGGTTCCGGCATAGAACTTGGCCGTGGTGTTGATCCAGTACTTCTTGGCATCGAGCGTGATGCCGAAACCGCTGTCGCCCAAGGGCACGTCGACACCGGCCTGAACCGCGACGCCGATTTCGGTCGACAGCTTGGCCCGGGTCACGCCCAGTGCCGTTGCCGTGACGCCAGGCTTCGAATCGAGCATCAGGAACACCGCCGGACCCGCACCGACGTAGGGCTTGATCGCGCCCAACGGGAGGTGGTACTTCAGGGTGAACGTGGCCGGCACGATCAGCACGTCGTTGACCAGATTGGTCCCGGCGAGCGAGCCGCTGCCATTGACGTGATGCTTGGTAGTGCAGCAAATCGTCTCGAGCGAGACGTTCGGCGAGAAGAAGTATTCGATCGCGACGGTCGGGACGACGTTGTCGCTGGCGAAGCTTTGCGGGGCCGCGAAGACCGGGTTGGTGGCAAGCGTCGGCGCGATCGAATTGACATTGGTGATCTTGCCGTCGGGCAGCACACCGGTACCCAGCAGCTTGACCTGAATCTTGCCTTCGTTGTCACCGGCACAGGCCGGGCTTGCGAGCATGGTGGCGGCAGCAAGGGCCGCAGCGATCGTGAGCTTTTTCATATTCCCTCATCCGGCGTCACAGCGGCCGCCCCGTGCGGCCAACGCATTTGCGACGTCACGACCAAGCCTGCACAGCTTTCGCATCTGCAAACATTGATCCCGCGCAATTTCCCGGCATTTTGCACGAATCACTGCTGCACTGCGGTCAAATTGATCGGGGTCAATGCCGATGCCGACAGGTAGGTTGCAATGGGGCAGAGTTAGTAATATTAGGACTTACTCATTAACCCTGAAATTGGGGGGAAGGGGCTCATGGAATCCGTAGTCGCTCGCGCTGGTTTGTGGCTAGCCGCGCTCTTCGTCGCCATCGTCTTCTTCGTGAACGCGGTTGATACCGGGTTTGCGATCCACATGGCTGTTTTCGGTCTGGCCGCACTGGCCGGTCTTGTCATCGCGCTTCGCGGTACAAACTATCTGGCCGCAGCGGGCGGTGTCAGGGTGGTTGCCGATCAGGGGCGCTACGATGACGACCTGATCAGGGCCGGGGTCATTCTGACCACGTTCTGGGGATGTGTCGGCTTTCTGGTGGGGCTCTTCATCGCCCTTCAGCTGGCCTTCCCGGTGCTCAATCTCGGATTTGAGTACACCACCTTCGGACGGCTGCGGCCGCTGCATACCTCGGCGGTGATTTTCGCCTTCGGGGGCACGGCGCTGATCACCACCTCGTTCTACATCGTCCAGCGTTCGTGCCGGGCGCGCCTTGCGCTGCCCGGCCTGGCGAAGTTCGTGTTCTGGGGTTACCAGCTGTTCATCGTCCTGGCGGCGACCGGCTATGTCCTGGGCGTGACGCAGGGCAAGGAATATGCAGAGCCTGAATGGTACGTCGATCTGTGGCTGACACTGGTCTGGGTGGCTTATCTGGCGGTGTTCGTGGCGACGATCATGAAGCGCAAGGAGCCGCACATCTACGTGGCCAACTGGTTCTTCCTGGCGTTCATCCTGACCGTGGCGATGCTGCATCTGGCCAACAACATGAACCTGCCGGTCAGCCTGTTCGGTTCGCGCAGCTATCCGGTCTGGGCCGGGGTCCAGGGTGCGCTGATCCAGTGGTGGTACGGGCACAACGCGGTGGGCTTCTTCCTGACCGCCGGGTTCCTGGCGATGATGTACTACTTCGTGCCCAAGCAGGCCGAACGGCCGATCTACAGCTATCGCCTTTCGATCCTGCACTTCTGGGGGCTGATCTTCCTGTATATCTGGGCCGGCCCGCACCATCTGCACTACACCGCGCTGCCAGACTGGGCGCAGACCTTGGGCATGGTGTTCTCAATCATGCTGTGGATGCCCAGCTGGGGCGGGATGATCAACGGCCTGATGACGCTGAACGGCGCCTGGGACAAGGTCCGCACCGATCCGATCATCCGGATGATGGTGATGAGCCTGGCCTTCTACGGCATGTCGACCTTCGAAGGGCCGATGATGTCGATCAAGTCGGTCAACAGCCTGTCGCACTATACGGACTGGACCATCGGCCACGTCCATTCGGGTGCGCTGGGCTGGAACGGGATGATCACCTTCTGCGCGATCTACTATCTGACCCCGCGCCTGTGGGGCCGGGAACGGATGTTCTCGTCCAGGATGATCAACTGGCACTTCTGGCTCGCGACGCTGGGGATCGTGTTCTACGCCTCCTCGATGTGGGTGGCGGGGATCACCCAGGGCCTGATGTGGCGCGAATACGGCGCCGACGGGTATCTGGTGAACAGCTTCGCCGAAACGGTGGCCGCGCTTCACCCGATGTACTTGCTGCGGGCTTTTGGCGGCGTGCTCTATCTCTCGGGCGGGCTGATCATGGCCTACAACGTGTGGCAGACGATCGCTGGCAATCTGCGTCAGGAAGAACCGCTGCGCCTGGCTGCCCATGATCCCGCCAAGGACGTTCCGCTCGCCAAGGGGGGGATTTGAAATGACTGCTGAAACCAAAAAGGAACCCTACGCCCGGCACAAGAAGCTGGAGCGTAACGTGGCCCTGTTCGGTGCGCTCGCCTTCGCGGCGGTCACCGTGGGCGGGATTGTGGAAATCGCCCCGTTGTTCTGGATCGACAACACGATCGAGAAGGTGGAGGGGGTCCGCCCCTATACTCCGCTGGAGCAGGCCGGGCGCAACATCTACATCCGCGAAGGCTGCTATGTCTGCCACAGCCAGATGATCCGTCCGTTCCGCGACGAGGTCGAACGCTATGGCCACTACAGTCTTGCGGCTGAATCGATGTACGACCATCCGTTCCAGTGGGGTTCGAAGCGCACCGGGCCCGATCTGGCCCGCGTCGGGAAGAAGTACTCCGACGAATGGCACGTCCAGCACCTCTCGAACCCGCAGGCGGTGGTTCCCGAATCAGTCATGCCGCAGTACGCCTTCCTGGCCCGGAACGATCTCAACGCGGGCGACATGAAGGCGGAGCTGACCGCGCTGTACCGCGTGGGCGTACCCTACTCCAAGACCGACGTGGAAAAGGCCAACGACGATCTGAAGACCCAGGCCGATCCGGCAGCCGATCCCAGCGATCTGGTGAAGCGGTATCCCAAGGCCCAGGCCCGCGACTTTGACGGCGATCCTGCCCGCCTCACCGAAATGGATGCGCTGATCGCGTACCTGCAGGTGCTGGGCACGATGGTCGATGTCGACGGTGCCAAGGCCCAGGAGGTGCTGGCCAAGGAGAAAGGGCGGTGAGCCCGCACTCCACATACGAAACGCTGCGGCATTTTGCCGACAGCTGGGGGCTGGCCGCGATGGTCGTTGTCTTCCTGTTCCTGGTGGCCTGGCCGTTCCGGCCCGGCGCCAGGGGAGACAACGAAGCGGCCGCGAATATGATTTTCGAAGGTGAAGACAATGGCGAATAAGCGCATTGACGAACCGACTGGCGTCGAAACCGTCGGCCACGAATGGGATGGCATTGAAGAGCTGAACAACCCGCTGCCGCGCTGGTGGGTGATCACCTT
>JABFRE010000266.1 GCA_013141325.1 Novosphingobium sp. | reverse complement strand
GCGATTTCCTGCATCTTTTCATTGCCGGCCGATGCCCCAAGCACCTGACGGCTGGTAATGAAGCCGTAGAGCACGGCGACAAGTCCCAGGACTATAGCGATCGTGACTGGATTCACGGACACGCTCCCCCTTGTTGGTTTTCATAACGAAAGCCCCGCCGAATGCGGGGCTGCGCGGCGCACGCTAGAGGCAGCGCGGCGCCTTTGCAACGGTTTCGCGCGGGTTTCCCCGGTCCATTCGTCGCATGCCGCAGCGGCTGCGCGCGCGCGCGGCGTTTCGTTTCGAAACATGCACCAGATCAAGGACGGCACCAGTATTCTTGCCACGAAACATGGTTTGTGAGAGGTTACCGTTCTTGGTTTCTTTGGGGTTAACCAATGCAATCCGCAGTCAAACAGCTGTTTCACTGGATGCCGTTCCTGTTCGGAATCGGCTTTATCGCGCCGCTGGTGGCGCAGACGATGCAGTCCTGGGGCATTGCCGCACCGTTCGGCATGAGTCCCATCGCCTTCGGTCTGTTGATCGGCGCGCCGTGGGGCTTTGTTACCGTGCTTCGGGGGCGTTGGCTGTGAGCGAGGCCGATCCGCTGCTCAAGCCCGCCCCGGTCACCGATCTTGGGCTGGCGGGCGAAATCCGCCCGGCCTTGCCGCTTGGCCCGGAAGGGCTGGACCGGCACACTCGCCGTGACCTGCTGAAGGAAGAAATGGCGATTGCAGAGGGTTTTCATGGCGGCGCGATGTGGCCCTATGCCGTGGCCACCTTCGGCTGTTTTGCGGTGTGGCTGTCGTTCTTTCCGCTGGCCATCACCGGGCATCTCAACCTGCCTCTGGCCTTCGTGCTGTCGTGCATTTTCGCGACTGGCGGCTATGTCACCAGCCACGAGGCGATGCATTCCAACATCGGCCGGCCGGGAGAGAAATACCGCTGGCTCAACGAAGCGATCGGCGCGGTTTCGACGATCCCGATCGTCTTTCCGTTCTCGATGGCGCGGATCATGCACCTCGAACACCACTACCACTGCAACGATCCGCTGAAGGATCCCGATTACACCGACGAAGCGCCCAACGCGCTGATGGCGTGGTACAAGACCTGGTACAACCGCCAGCCGGGGGTCGATGGGTCGATCCACCACTACAAGCGGATCCTTGGCGAAATGGGCACGCCCGAGGCGGCCCGGGCGCTCAAGGAAACCATGCTGCTGCAACTGGTGTTCATGGGCGTGCTCTTCACCATGGCGTGGAGCGGCTTCGCGATCGAGGCGGCGCTGCTGTGGTGGCTGCCGCGCCACATCGGCCTCAGCTACATCCGCTTCTACCTCAGCTGGGCACCGCACCATCCGCGCGAGGGTCAGACCGGGCGCTATGAGCAGGCCAACATCTTCAAGAGCCGACTGGGCCACGTGCTGTCGATGTGCATGGAAACGCACCTGATCCACCACCTCTATCCGGGTATCCCCAACCACCGGACCAAGGCGGCCTATCTGGCGCTCAAGCCGATCCTGGAGAAGCGCGGCGTGGATTGCAGCGCGATTTGACCTCCGAAGGGTATGTTTGCGTAACCAGCCTTATCCCCGGCGGGAGGGGATGCGCAGGCTTGGCAGCTCGCTGCCTAGCCGCAGTTGGTGAGGGGGTTCTGCCCCTGCCACGTCGAGCCCCCCTCCCAGCTTCGCTAGCCCCTGAAGGGGCAAGCTGCGCTACCTCTCCCCGCCGGGGAGAGGTGTAATCTAGAACGAGCGTACGATTGTCCCGAACCGGTCCTAGCGGTGCTCGTATCCAAGCTTGCCCGAGGGCACCGCACCATCGAGCAGCACGCCGTCATTCCCCGCCGCCGTTACTTCACCAATGCACTGCGCCTTGACCGGACATACGGCGCCCGCTGGCAGGGTGAACAGCAACTGGTAATCGTCCCCCCAGCGCAGCGCCTCGTCGCGCCGCGCTTCGGCAAGGGCGATCGGCACGGCCGCGCTTTCGATCGCCAGCGTTACCGCGCTCGCCGCCGCCATCCGCGCGGCATCGAGCAGCAAGCCGTCCGAGACGTCCATTATTGCCGTCACCACCGGGGCGAGCGCTTGCCCCTCGCTCAGCAGCGCCTGCGGGCGGCGGTAGGCCAGGCTGTCGCCTGCGCCGGCCCGGCAGGCTTCGAACCCCGCCAAAGCCGCGCCAAGCGCACCGGTCACCCATAGTCCGTCGCCCGGCCGCGCACCTGCGCGCGACGGCACCGGGCGGTGGGTGGCCCGGCCCAGCGCGGTCAGCCCCAGCACCTGCGGGCCGGACTGCCCCACCGTGTCACCGCCCAGCAGCGGGATGCTGTAGTGCGCCAGCACCTCCTCCAGCCCGGCCAGGAACCGCGCATCGTCCGCGCCAAGCTGGTACCCCAGCAGCACCCCCAGCGGCTCTGCGCCCTTGGCCGCAAGATCGGAGAGATTGGTGGCAACCAGCTTCCAGGCGACGTCGGCCGGGTCCTGTCCCGGCATGAAATGCAGCCCCTCGACCAGCGCGTCGTGTGTAAGGACCAGCGCTTCGCCGCCCACCTCCAGCACCGCGCAGTCATCCATCAACCCCCGCGCGGCGGGGTGCGGGGCCAATGCCCGCAGCGCGTCGATGAAGGCGCGTTCGGTGGTCAGCGAACCGCCTTGGCCACCGCGTCGAGCACGCCGTTGACGAACTTGGCTTCGCGTGGTTCGAAAAAGGCGTGGGCGACATCGACGTATTCGCTGATTGCCGATCCGGTAGGCACATCGGTGCGGGCGAGCAGTTCGTAGGTGCCCGCGCGCAGCACCTGCAGCATGGTCTTGTCCAGCCGTTCGATCCGCCAGCCCTCGGCCAGCTTGGCGCTCAGCAGATCGTCGATCTCGTCACGGCGGGCGGCGACGCCCTTGACCACGTCGTCGAAGAACGCGACTTCGGCCTCGGCGTATTGATCGCCTTCGATTTCCGCGCCGAGCCGGTGGCGGTGGAACTCGTCGAGCAGCGAGGCCATGGGGGTGTCTTCCATGTCGAGCTGGTACAGCGCCTGAACGGCGGCGAGCCGCGCGGCGGCGCGGGCCTGGGCGGTGGCTTTCATATGCCGAGCCTCACTTCGATCGATCGGGCATGCGCGGTCAGGCCTTCGGCGTTGGCCAGCTCGATCGCGGCGGGGCCAAGCGTCTTGAGCGCAGCCTCGTCCATCTGGACGAAGCTGGTGCGCTTCATGAAATCGAGCACCGACAGCCCCGAGCTGAACCGTGCCCGGCGGCCGGTGGGAAGAACATGGTTCGGGCCGGCAATGTAATCCCCCACCGCCTCGGGCGTCATGCGCCCCAGGAAGACCGAGCCGGCGTGGCGGATCTTGCGCAGCAGCGCTTCGGGATCGTCGGTGGCGATCTGGACATGCTCGGCGGCAAGCGCGTTGGCGATCGCCGGGGCTTCGTCCAGGCTGGCCACTTCGATGATCGTGCCGTGGGTGTTCCAGCTTTCGTTGGCCACCCGTGCGCTGGGGAGCATGGCGAGTTCCACGCCGATCCGGTCGGCCACCATGTCGGCGAACAGCGGGTCGTCGGTGATCAGGATCGACTGGGCAGCCGGATCGTGCTCGGCCTGGCTCAGCAGGTCGGCGGCGGTCCATTCGGGATCGTTCTTGCCATCGGCGATCAGCAGGATTTCGGATGGACCGGCCACCATGTCGATCCCCACCACGCCGTACAACTGGCGCTTGGCTTCGGCCACCCAGGCGTTGCCGGGGCCGACGATGGTGTCCACCGGCTTGATCCGCTGCGTACCATAGGCCAGCGCGCCCAGTGCCTGGGCGCCGCCGATCCGCCAGATCTCGCTGACGCCCGCCAGATGGGCTGCTGCCAGAACCAGTGGATTGACTTCGCCCTTGGGGGTGGGGGTAACCACCACCAGCCGTTCAACCCCTGCGACCTTCGCCGGGATGGCGTTCATCAGCAGCGAGGAAGGGTAGGCCGCGCGCCCGCCGGGGACATAGAGCCCCGCCGCATCGACCGGCCGCCAGATCGCACCCATCCGCACCCCGGCTTCGTCGGTTGCGTCGCGGTTCTTGGGGCGTTGTTGCTCGTGAAAGGCACGGATCCGCTGCGCCGCCAGTTCCAGTGCAGCGCGCAGATCGGGCTTCAGGTCGTCGAACGCCTCGCGGCAGGCCTCGGCGCCGATCCACCAATCTGCATCGCTGGTCAGGGCATAGCTGTCATACCGCGCGGTCAGTTCCGCCACCGAGGCATCGCCCCGGTTGCGCACGTCCGACAGAATCACCGAAACATCGCGTGCGACATTCTCGCCGCTGTCGCGCCGGTCGGAAACCAGCCGGGCAAAGGCTTTGTCAAAGCCGGGATCACGGGTGCTGAGGCGCAGCATCAGGCCGCCTGCCTTTCCGCCACCAGCGCGCGAAACGCCTCGACCAGAGCGGCTACGCGCGGGTCGGTCTTGAGCGCGGCACGGTTGACGATCAGCCGGGCCGAGACATCGAGGATCCGGCTGCTTTCGACCAGGCCGTTGTCCTTCAGCGTCTGCCCGGTCGACACCAGATCGACGATCCGGCTGGCCAGACCCAGGCCCGGCGCCAGTTCCATCGCTCCGTTGAGCTTGACCACTTCGGCCTGGATCCCCAGCCGCTCGAAGTGGCGGCGGGTCAGACTGGGATACTTGCTGGCGACCCGCAGATGGCTGACCCGCGCGGGGTTGGCGCTCTGCCCGGCCGGTTCCGCCACCGACAGACGGCAGTGGCCGATCGCCAGATCGACCGGGGCGTAGAGATCGGGATAGGCGAATTCCTCGACCACGTCGGACCCGACGATCCCCAGCTGCGCTGCGCCGTGGGCGACAAAGGTGGCGACATCGAACGCGCGGACCCGGATCAGCCGCATGTCCGTTCCTTCGCAGGCGAACGAGAGCGCGCGGTTGGCCTTGTCATGGAATCCGGCCTCGGGAACCACCCCGGCGCGCGCCATCAGCGGCAAGGCCTCGTCAAGGATGCGCCCCTTGGGGACAGCGAAAGTCAGTGGGCTGGCCATAGCGTGCGGCCCTTAGTGTGCGGCGGCCAAAAGGGCAAGGATCGCGGCGGATTTTCCTTGTGCAGTGCAGCAAGAAGGCGCAGTCAGTTCGCAACTGCAACAGCAGCGCGGGGAGAACAAGCGATGGCGGAAACGTACCGGTTTATCGACATCAACGCCACCGGCGAGGGGATCGTTGCTGCGGCCTTCGCCAACCAGGTGGCCTATTGCACGGCCTCGGGCGCGGTGATCACCGCGCGGATTGTCGCGGCGGTCCAGACCTTGGTCGAGCGGGGCGAGGGCGGGGCCTTGCTGAATGC
>JABFRE010000254.1 GCA_013141325.1 Novosphingobium sp. | reverse complement strand
GGCAGCATGTGGTCATAGGCTGCGGGGGTCATCACCTCGGTCAGGCAGGCGCGCATCGCGGCAAGAGCCAGGGCGTTGGCGGAGAGTGTGGTGCCGATCCCCGAATGGCCTTTCTCGCCCTCGTCGCGCAGCCGCTCCATCCGCGTCGCTACTTCGGCGCTGAAGCCGAACACCGCGCAAGGTACGCCGCCCGCCACCGGCTTGCCCAGCACGAACAGGTCGGGGAGCAGGCTATATGTGCCGGTGTGTCCGCCGTAGCCGGTCGAGATCGTGTGGGTTTCGTCGAACACCAACAGCACGTCGTGCCGCGCGGTGAGCTGGCGCACGGCGGTCAGATAGCCGGGATCGGGCAGGACCATCCCGACATTGGTCATCGCCGGCTCCATCAGGACGCAGGCGACGTCGCCCCTGGCCAGCGCGGCTTCCAGCGCGGCGAGGTCGTTGAATTCGATCACCACGGTGTGGTCCCGCACGTCGTAGACCTGGCCAACCAGGCTGCGGCGCAGTTCGGGCACCCCGCCGCGCAGATCGACGAACACATCGTCGACCGCACCGTGATAGCAGCCGTTGAATACCAGCACCTTGTCGCGGCCCGTGATCCCGCGGGCCCAGCGGATCACGGCGCGGTTGGCCTCGCTGGCGCTGGAGGTGACCTGCCAGAACGGCAGCTTGAAGCGCGCGGCCAGTTCGTCCGCCACCACCACCGCGTCGTCGGTGGGCAGCATGAAGGTCAGGCCCCTTCCGGCCTGCGCGGCAATGGCCTGGGCCACCGGTTCGGGCGAATGGCCGAACATCGATCCGGTGTCGCCCAGGCAGAAATCGTCATAGCGGTGGCCGTCCGCGTCCCACAGCTCCGCCCCCTGTGCCCGCTCCGCGAACAGCGGGAACGGCGTCCCCCAATCGAGCATCCAGTGGAACGGCACCCCCCGGTGCCAGTGGCGCGTGGCCTCTTTCGCGAGCACAGCCGAGCGCGGATTGGCGGCGGCAAAACGCGCGTGTTCGGCGGCAAGCATCGCGGCGATGGCATTGTCGGCAATCACAGGCGGTCCCTCAAGGCGTACCACAGCATCCCGGCGACATAGAGCGGATGGCGCAGCAGCGGCCCGCCGGGAAAGGGCCGGTTCGGCAGCGCGGCGAACAGGTCGAACCGTTCCGCCGTGCCGCGCATCGCCTCGGCGATCAGCTGGCCCGCCAGCGTGGTCAGCAGCACCCCGTGACCGGACCAGCCGTGGGCGAAGAAGCTCTGCCCGATCCGCCCGAAATGCGGCAGCCGGTTCAGCGTGACGCCCACCATGCCGCCCCAGGCATGGTCGATGCCCACGCCCTTCAGCTGGGGAAACACGCCTTCCAGATAGGGCCGCACGAACCCGGCAACATCGGGGGGCGGGGTGGGGCTGTATTTCTCTCCCCCGCCGAAAATCAGGCGGTTGTCGGCGCTCAGCCGGTAATAGTTGAGCACGAACTTGCTGTCCGAAACCGCGGCTCCGGACGGGATCAGCGCCTTCGCCTGATCGGCCGAAAGCGGCGCGGTGGCCACATTGTAGTTGGCGACCGGCATGGTCATCCGCCCCAATCCCGCGTCGAGCTCGCCCATGAAGGCATCGCAGGCCAGCACGCCGTGGCGGGCGGTGACCCGTCCGTGGGGAGTGGTCGCCACCACAGGGCCGCTGTGATCGATCGCGGTCACCGGCGATTGCTCAAAGATCCTTACCCCGGCCGCCTGCGCCGCGCGGGCCAGCCCCAGCGCGTAGTTGAGCGGGTGGAGATGCCCGCCGTTCTTGTCGATCATCCCGCCGTGGTAGACCGGGCTGGCCACATAATCGCCGACGTCGCCCGCGCTGACGATCGAAGCTGCGCCATGGTCCAGCAGTGTGTTCAGACAGTCCAGCTCGCGCCGCATCCCCTCCAGATGGGCGGGCTTCGCTGCGGCGTGAAAATGGCCTTGGCGCAGGTCGCAGGCAATCGCGTGGCGGGCGATCCGGGCGCGGACCTGCTCTCCGGCGGCATTGGCCACCTCCAGCAGGCGGCGGGCGTGGTCGGTGCCGAATCGGTCCACCAGCTCTACCGCCCCCCAGCGCATCCCGGGGATCATCTGCCCGCCGTTGCGTCCCGAGGCACCCCAGCCGATCCGTTTGCCCTCAAGCAGGATGACCGACAGCCCGGCCTCCGCAGCGTGGAGCGCCGCCGACAGCCCGGTATAGCCGCCGCCGACCACAACCACGTCAGCGCTCAGATCGCCTTGCGACACGGGCTGCGCCGGAAACGGGTTGGCTGTTGCCGCGTAATAGGACGGCGCGTGCGGCGTCACGCTACACCTTCAGCAAAAGGTGCTCACGCTCCCACGAGCTGATCACCGACTGATAGGCGTAAAGCTCGGCATCCTTGATCGCCCAGAAGATTTCGAAAAACTGCTCGCCCAGCAGGGTTTTGACCGGCTTGCACTGATAGAACCGATCCAGCGCCGCCTCCAGCGTGCGGGGCAGGGTGCGGGCGCGGTTGTAGGCGTTGCCGGTAATCGCCTTGGGCGGGATCATCCGCTCTACCATCCCGACATAGCCGCAGATCAGCGAGGCGGCGATCGCCAGGTAGGGATTGGCATCGGCCCCGGCCAGGCGGTTTTCGACCCGGCGGTCCTTGGCCTCGGATACGGGCACGCGGAACCCGCAGCTGCGGTTGTCGCTGCCCCAATGGACGTTGATCGGCGCGGCGGTATCGGGCCGCATCCGCCGGAACGAGTTGACGTTGGGGGCAACCAGCGGAAGAATCTGCGGCATCAGCCGGACCAGCCCCGCAACGTGGCTGCGGAACAATGCGGTTTCCTTGCCGTTGGCGGTGGAGAAGACGTTGCGTCCGGTCTCGGCGCTCAGCACCGACTGGTGGATGTGCATCGCGCTGCCGGGCTGCTCGGCCATCGGCTTGGCCATGAAGGTGGCATAGACCCCGTGTTCCAGGGCGACCTGGCGGACGATCCGCTTGAACAGCAGCACCTGGTCGGCCAGCGCCAGCGGATCGCCGTGGATGAAGTTTACTTCCAGCTGGGCGGCCCCGGCCTCGTGGATCATCGTGTCGATGTTCAGCTCGGCCTTTTCGCACCAGTCATAAATCTGTTCGATGATGTCTTCGTATTCGCTCAGCGCCTCCAGGCCGAAGGCTTCGCTGGCGGTTTCGGCCCGGCCCGAGCGGCCCGGCGGCGGGGTGAGCGGGAAATCGGCGTCGAGGTTCTTCGAGACGAGGTAAAACTCGGCCTCTGGGGCGATTACCGGCTGCCAGCCCTTGGCCTCGTACAGCGCCAGGACCTTTTTGAGGATTTCGCGCGGGGCGATTCCGATCGGCTTGCCGGTGACGGTGTAGGCATCGCAGATCACATAGGCGGTCGGGGTCTTGAAACCGGGCGCCTCGCGGATCGTCGTGGCGTCGGGAACCAGGAACACGTCCGGGTCGAAATCGGGCACGATATGCTCGATGTCGTCGGGATAGCCTCCGGTCACGGTGACGATGAACACGCTGCCGGGAATCCGCAGGGTCTTGTCGGCCAGCGATTTGACGAACTTGTTGGCGGGCAGCACCTTGCCGCGCTGGATCCCGTTCATGTCGGGAACAATGCACTCGACCTCGCTGATCCCACGGTCCTTGATCCAGGCGGCGATGTCGGTGGTCATGGTTGCTCTGCTGCAAGAGGATGGGACGGGCCGCCGGAGCGCCCCGCCCGGATTAGCTCAAAAGCCCCACTTGAGCGAGGCGACAACGGTAGGATCGCCGGCGGTGGAGAACGAGCGATGCGAATCCACATAGCTCACATCGGCGGTGAAGCCGCTGCCCAGATCGTAGGCAAGGCCGGCCGACCAGTCGAGCTTCTTGTCGGCAAAGACGCCGTCTTCCCAGCCGAGCGAAGCGTGGGCGGACAGTGGACTGTCGCCGAACGGCATCTCGCCCGAGACATAGACATAGGTGTTGTCCTCGCCGCCCAGGTGATCCTGCTTGGGCGCGTAGGCCAGCCCCAGCTTGACGTCGGCCGGGCCAACCTTGGTCCCCAGTGAGCCGTAGACCTCCCAATAGTTGAGATCGGAATGGTTGAGGTAGGTGTAATAGACCCCGCCGATATCGGCGGTCACCCCGCCAAGGTCTTTCGAAAAGCCGGCGGTCCAGTCCATTTCCGCGTTGTTGGCCTTGCCGTTGCCCAACTCGACGTTCGAGGCCCATGCGCTGACATAGAACCCGCTTTCGTGGCTGACGGTCAGCGATGCGGTGACTTCAGGCTCTTTGCCCGACAGCGAAATTCCGCGGAAGCGGTAGTCGCTCAGCACCCCGACCTCACCCTCGATGGTGAAGGCGCCGGTCTCCTCCTCGGCGGGGGCTTCCTGCGCCCAGGCCAGGCCCGGCAGCACGGCAAAGGGCAGCACGGCGGCTGCCAGGATCGTACGAATGGTCATGGTATCCCTTCCCTCATTGTCCCTTGGGCGGGTTCGGGCATGGCTCCGGTCAGCAGCATTGTGCGCCGCCTGGCAGGGCGTGCCTCTCCCCCCTGATGGCATAGTGTCGGGAAAAGCCTCGCAAAGCCAATGGGATTTATTGGAGCTATGGCTATCGGCTTTTCCGATAGGGCGCGCGGCCTTGAACCGAATAGCGCGCGGCGGCTGCCCCGGCTAACGTGATCGCTGCCCTTCCCTGCGGAGCCTGCATGTCCGAACCCAACGATCTGTCGGCCTTCTGGATGCCGTTCACCGACAACCGCGGCTTCAAGGCCGAGCCGCGGATGTTCGTGAGCGCCAAGGGGATGCATTACACCGCGAGCGCCGGGCACCAGGTGCTTGACGCCACCGGCGGGCTGTGGTGCGTCAACGCCGGCCACGGTCGCGCGCCGATCGTCGAGGCGATCCGCCGGACAGCGGGTGAGCTCGATTTCGCGCCTACCTTCCAGCTGGCCCATCCGCTGGCCTTTCAGGCGGCGTCGAAGCTGGCGCTGCTGATGCCCGCCGGGCTAGACCGGATATTCTTCACCAATTCGGGATCGGAAAGCGTCGATACCGCGCTCAAGATCGCGCTCGCCTATCAGAAGGCGCGCGGGCAGGGCGGGCGAACCCGGCTGATCGGGCGTGAGCGCGGCTATCACGGGGTCGGCTTCGGCGGGATCTCGGTCGGCGGGATCGTCGGCAACCGGCGCCAGTTCGGCACGCTGCTGGCAGGGGTCGATCACCTGCGCCACACCCACGATCTGGCCCGCAACGCCTTCAGCCGGGGACTGCCCGCGCACGGCGCCGAGCTGGCCGACGAGCTGGAACGGCTGGTTGCGCTGCACGGGGCAGATACCAT
>JABFRE010000267.1 GCA_013141325.1 Novosphingobium sp. | reverse complement strand
AAAAGATGGTGTTCGGCCTGCCCACGCTGGCCCTGTTCGCGCAGGGCTATCCGGTGAACCCGCCGGTGGCCGCCTTTGCCGCGATCGACGTGGCGCTGGGGATCGGGTTCTATTTCGCTTGGCGCTGCACTCCCTCTTGACGCTGCCACGGTGAGCCGCCCACCCTCGCGCGTGTACACATACGCGTAAGGACTGCGAAAACCGCACATGCAGCTTGTCATCGTCGAATCCCCCGCCAAGGCCAAAACCATCGAGAAGTATCTGGGCAAGGACTACAAGGTCCTGGCAAGCTTCGGCCACGTCCGCGATCTGCCGCCCAAGGACGGATCGGTGCGGCCCGATGAAGACTTTGCGATGGACTGGGAGCTCTATGGCGACAAGGCGCGCCAGGTTAAGGCGATCACCGACGCCGCCAAGACCGCCGACCGCCTGATCCTGGCCACCGACCCCGACCGCGAGGGCGAGGCGATTTCGTGGCACGTGCAGGAGCTGCTCGCCAGGAAGAAGGCACTGCCCAAGGAGGTGGAGCGGGTTACCTTCAACGCCATCACCAAGGACGTGATCCTGGCCGCGATGAAGGCGCCGCGCGCGCTCGATCAGGATCTGATCGACGCCTACCTCGCCCGCCGCGCGCTCGATTACCTGTTTGGCTTCACCCTCTCGCCGGTACTGTGGCGCAAGTTGCCCGGCGCCAAGAGTGCGGGCCGGGTCCAATCGGTGGCGCTGCGCCTGATCGTCGAGCGCGAGCGCGAGATCGAGCTGTTCCGCGCCGACGAGTACTGGTCGGTGATCGCCCGGCTGGAGCATCTGGGGACGGCGTTTCCGGCCCGGCTGGTCAAGTTCGACGGAGCCAAGCTCGACAAGCTGACCCTGGGCGATGCCGGCAGCGCCGCGCGCGCCCAGGCCGCGGTCGAGGCGGCGACCTTCCGCGTCGAGGAGGTCGAGACCAAACCCACCCGCCGCAATCCCTGGCCGCCGTTCACCACCTCCACCTTGCAGATGGAAGCCGCGCGCAAGCTGGGCTTCTCCGCCAGCCACACCATGCGGGTGGCGCAGCACCTTTATGAGGCGGGCGCGATCACCTATATGCGGACCGACGGGGTCCAGATGGATTCCAGCGCCATTTCCGCGGCGCGGCTGGCGATCAGCAATCGCTACAACAACGGCCACTATCTACCAGAAAAACCGCGCCATTATGAAACAAAAGCCAAGAACGCCCAGGAAGCCCACGAGGCGATCCGGCCCACCGATTTCGGCAAGGACCACTATGGCAGCGGCGATGAGGGGCGGCTGTACGAGCTGATCTGGAAGCGCGCGATTGCCAGCCAGATGGCCTCGGCGGTGATCGAGCGGACCAGCGTCACCCTGCGCGAGGGCACCGGCCAGCACGAGCTGCGCGCCACCGGCCAGGTGGTGAAGTTCCCCGGGTTCCTTGCGGTCTATGACGAAACGCTCGACCAGAAGCCCGGCGAAGATGACGAGGACGGGGCGATGCTGCCGGTGCTGAACGCCGGCGATACTCCGGCCAAGCAGGGGGTCGATGCCAACCAGCACTTCACCCAGCCGCCACCGCGTTACAGCGAGGCGACGCTGGTCAAGCGGCTGGAAGAGCTGGGGATCGGCCGCCCCTCGACCTACGCCGCGACGATCCAGGTGATCAAGGACCGCGCCTATGTCCGCACCGAAAAGAACCGCTTTTTCGCAGAGGAAAGCGGGCGGTTGCTGACCGCGTTCCTCGAACGGTTCTTCCCGCGCTACGTTGCCTACGATTTCACGGCAGGCATGGAAGAGGAGCTCGACGACGTCTCTGGCGGGCGCGAGCAGTGGAAGGTGCTGCTCGCCAAGTTCTGGAAGGACTTCAAGCCCAAGAGCGACGAGGTGATGGAGAAGAAGCCCTCGGAAGTGACCGAGGCGCTGGATGAGTTCCTGTCCGACTATCTGTTCCCGCCGACCGAGGACGGCGCAGATCCGCGCAAGTGCCCGCAGTGCGGGGTGGGGCGGCTGTCGCTGCGCGGCGGGCGGTTCGGAGCCTTCGTGGCCTGCTCGAACTATCCCGAATGCAAGTTCACCCGCAAATTTGCCCAGCCCGGCGGCACCGCCGCGGGCGAGGAAGGGGAGATCGGCAAGCACCCCGAAACCGGCGAGCCCATCACCCGCAAGGCCGGGCGGTTCGGCCCCTATATCGAGATGGGCCAGGGCAAGGAGGCCAAGCGCGCCTCGATCCCCAAGGACATTCCCGAGCTCGACCTCGACTGGGCGGTCAAGCTGCTCAGCCTGCCGCGCTCGATCGGCGCACACCCGGAAACGGGCGAGGAAATCACTGCTTCCATCGGTCGTTACGGTCCATACCTCGCCCACAACGGCAAGTACGCCAAGCTGCGCGGCACCGCTGAAGTCTTTGAAACCGGCATGAACAGCGCGGTGGCCAAGCTGGCCGAAGCCGCCAACGGTGGCGGCCGGGGCGCCCGCGCCGCCGCCGAACCGCTCGCCACCTTCGGACCGCATCCGGAAAGCGGCGGCGAGATGAAGCTGATGGCCGGGCGCTATGGTCCCTACGTCACCGACGGCACCACCAACGCCACCCTGCCGCGCGAAAAGAAGCCGGAAGAGCTGACCGCGGAGGAAGCCGTGACCCTGATCACCGAACGCGCCGCGAAGGGCCCGGCGAAGGGCAAAGGCCGCAAGAAGGCCGCGCCGAAGAAGAAGGCTGCGGTGAAGAAGGCGAAGGCGAAGTAATGGCCGAAAACTTCACCAAACACCGACAACCCTGGAAGGCTGACGAAGTCGCCAAGCTGCGAGTGCTTGCGGGCAAGGGCAAGGGCCTGAAAGAGATCGCCAAGGCACTGAACCGCAGCGAGGAATCGACCAAGGAACGTGCAAAGATCGACGGGATCGGGATTGCCAAGCTGCGCTAGCGCACCCAGTCCAGCCCGATTTCCTCGTAGATTTCCTTGTTCGAATCCGCCCAACCTTCCTCGACCTTGACGTGGAGGAACAGGTGGACCTTCACCCCCAGCAGCTCCGCAAGTTCCTTGCGAGCAGCTTCACCTATCGCCTTGAGTTTGCTGCCACCCTTGCCCAGTACGATACCCTTCTGGCTGTCGCGGGCGATCACGATCTGCTGGTGGATTTCCACCGATCCGTCCTTGCGCGCGGTGTAGCTTTCGGGGCGGACGGCGCTGTCGTAGGGGAGTTCGTCGTGGAGCTGGCGGTAGAGCTGTTCGCGGGTGATCTCGCAGGCCAGCAGGCGTTCGCTGGCATCGGACACCTGGTCTTCAGGATAGTGCCACGGCCCCTCTGGCATCAGCGCGGCAAGGCGTTGTTTCAGCTCGGGAACGCCGTCGCCGGTCAGGGCGGAGATGAAGAACACCTCGTCGAACTGGCCTTCGCCGGCCAGCGCCTGCGCCGCCACCAGCATCGGTTCCTTGGCGGTTTCGTCGACCTTGTTGAGCACCAGGATCTTGCGTTCCGAACGCCCTTCAAGGCTGCTGAGAATGGGCTCAAGGTAGTCGAGCCGCTTCTTGCGGCCGTCGACCACCAGCAGGATGGCATCGGCCTCCTGCGCGCCCTCCCAGGCGGCGGCAACCATCGCCCGGTCGAGCCGGCGCTTGGGTTCGAACAGGCCGGGGGTGTCGGCCAGGATGATCTGGGTTTCGCCTTCCAGGGCAATTCCCATCAACCGGGCCCGGGTGGTCTGGGCCTTGGCGGACACGATCGCCACCTTCTGCCCGACCAGCGCGTTGACCAGGGTGCTCTTGCCCGCATTGGGTGCGCCGAGCACAGCGACGAGGCCGCAATGCTGGGTCATCCGAACCGCGCCATGAAGGCTTCGGCCGCCGCCGTTTCCGCTTCGCGCATCGATGTGCCGGTGGCGTTCACTTCGCCCACTCCCTTGATCCCGACCGAAACGGTGAAGCGCGCGGCATGGTCAGGCCCGCTGCGTTCGATCAGGCGGTATTCGGGCATCTTGCGGCGGTTGCCGGCGGCCCATTCCTGCAGGGCGGATTTGGGGTGCTTGGCCTTGCCGGCCTTGCCCGATACCGGATCGGCCCACAGGCGGCGGACCATGGCAGCGGTCGCATCGAACCCCTGCGTCACGAAGCTGGCGCCGATCACCGCTTCCATCACATCGCCCAGGATATTGTCGCTTTCCAGCCCGCCGTCGTCGCGGGCCTGCTTGCCGAGGCGGATGTGCGAACCCAGACCGATGGCGCGGGCCACGTCGGCGCAGGTTGCCCGGCTGACCAGCGCGTTGAGCCGCTGCGAGAGGCGCCCCTCGTCGGCGTCCTCCAGCTTGTAGAGCCAGTCCGCGATCACCATGCCAAGCACCCGGTCGCCCAGAAATTCCAGCCGCTGGTAATCGCGCGCCGCCCCAGTGCTGCCGTGAGTCAGCGCTTCAAGCCACAGCGCCTCATCAACCGGCGGCCGCCCGGCCAGCGCGGTCAGGAATTCATGGGTTTCGCCGCCAAGCATTCAGAAGCCTGTGCCGAACCGGCTCCACCGCGCGGCAGAGAACCAGGTCCACGGCTTGAGCCATTCGGCCCCGCCGTCGGTGGAGAACATCATCACGGTCGCCCGGCCCAGCAGGTTGTCCTGCGGGACAATCCCGATACCGCCGCCGACTTCGGCGGGGAAGCGGCTGTCCTGCGAATTGTCGCGATTGTCGCCCATCAGGAAGACGTGGCCTTCGGGAACCATCTGCGGCGGCGTGTTGTCCTGCGGGCGCGGGCCAAGGTCGAGCACTTCGTAGCTTTTTCCGCCGGGCAGAGTTTCGCGGTACTGGGGATAGCGGCAGACGTCGCTGCCATCGGCCAGTTTTGCGGTGAACTGCGGCGAATAGCAGTGGGTGTTGGGAGTGACCGGCAGTTCGAAATCGGCGACCCGCACCTTGGGAACCGGCTGGCCGTTGAGCCACAGCACGCCGTCCTTCATCTGCAGCGTATCGCCCGGCAGGCCGATCACACGCTTGATCCAGTCATCCTCACCTAGCGGCGGGGCCTTGAACACCACCACGTCGCCGCGCTTGGGTGTGCTGGCCAGGATCCGGCTTTCGGGCAGCAATGGTACGCCAAACGGCAGCGATTTGCGCGAGACGCCGTAGGGCCACTTCGCCAGCAGCAGATAGTCCCCGACCAGCAGTTTGGGCAGCATCGATTCGCTGGGGATGTAGAACGGCGCAAACACAAAGCTGCGAAACAGCGCGACCACCACCACCAGCTTGAGCAGGAAAACGCCGAAGCTGTCTTCCTTCTTGGCCGGTTTGGCGGGCGCTTCGGACGTGACCGCGCTCTCGGGCGCGGGGCTTGCAGCGGGGGAGGCG
>JABFRE010000186.1 GCA_013141325.1 Novosphingobium sp. | reverse complement strand
GCGCGCAACGTCCGGCGCTACCTGGCCTCGATGGGCGTCAACACCACCGCAGCCTGAAGGCGGCGCGGCGTCCAACCTGCGATTTGCCACCTGTAAGCCATTTCCGTTGCAACCGCGCTTGCAAGACCTGACCAGATCCGGTGTCTGCCGATCGGTGGGCGCTGCCTTTGGGGGGCACCTTGCGACAGTTTTGCTGGTTGGCGGCAGGCCCGGTGCCCGCAGCCTTCGACCTGCGCCGGCTTGGCTGGCGGCTGGCTGACCACGCCGCCGGTACGGCGGGAGACACTCCGTGTCCGCAGCTGGTTCTGCCGGCTGGGCTGTCGCTCAGGGCCTGGCTGGCGCTGGTTTCGGCGCCGCGTCCGCAGCTGGGCCGGACGGTGATGCTGGGGATCGACGATCCCCATGCCCGGGCCCGGCTGCTGCGGATGGGCTTTGGCGACGCGCTGGGCTGGGGCGTTGCCCTCCACGAGCTCGAAACCCGGATCGCGAGGATGGTTGAACGCGCCGAGATGGTCCCGCGCCTGCGTCAGGCGGGTGCTCTGCGGCTCGATCTGCTGGCGCGCGAGGCGTTTGTCGCCGGGCGGGCGGTGGGCCTGCATCCGCGCGAGTTTGCACTGCTGTGGCGGCTGGCCGACGTGCCCGGCAACGCCGTATCGCAGCGCGAGCTGTTGGGCGATGTCTGGCGGCTGTCGTTCCGGCCCGAAACCAACAGTCTTGCGGTTCACGTCAGCCGCCTGCGCGCCAAATTGCGGCTTTCCGGGCTGGACGGGTTG
The DNA here is from genome assembly GCA_013141325.1 of Novosphingobium sp. Lineage (GTDB taxonomy): Bacteria > Pseudomonadota > Alphaproteobacteria > Sphingomonadales > Sphingomonadaceae > Novosphingobium. The sequence continues at coordinate 4,643 of JABFRE010000186.1, read as the reverse complement.
GTCGAAACCCTGCCCGACGGCGCCTACCGACTGGCGGTGGGGCCGCCCGGCACCGGCACCGGCACATTTGCGCTGGACGCCCCCTCGCGTTTGGGCAAGGAACACCGGTATCACCCGCACCCCACAATCCGGCAGGATACCACCTCATGCGCCATGAAATGACCCCCGCTGGCCGCGTCGCGATCGAACTGGATGAGAACGGCGTCGCCCAGGTGCGCCTGATCCGCGCGAACAAGATGAATGCGCTCGATCCCGACATGTTCGCCGCCCTGATCGATGCGGGCCACAAGCTGCACGACATGAAGGGGCTGCGCGCGGTGGTGCTCGCGGGCGAGGGGCGCAGTTTCTGTGCCGGGCTGGACCTAACCAGCATGGCCAACACCGCCCGGCATGACCGTGCCCCGCTCACCGAACGGACTCACGGCAACGCTAACCATGCCCAGCAGGTGGCGATGCAGTGGCGCAAGCTGCCCGTGCCGGTCATCGCGGCGGTTCACGGGGTGTGCTTCGGCGGCGGGCTGCAGGTGGCCAGCGGCGCCGATGTCCGCGTGGTCGATCCAACCGCGCGGCTGGCGGTGATGGAGATGAAGTGGGGGCTGGTCCCCGACATGGCCGGCTATGCGCTGTGGAAGGGCATGGTCCGCGACGACCTGCTGCGCGAGCTGACCTATACCAACCGCGAATTCACCGGGGCAGAGGCAGGCGCATACGGCTTTGCCACCCTGGTCGATCCCAACCCGGTCGCCCGCGCCACCGCCATCGCTACCGAGATCGCTGCCCGCAACCCCCACGCCCAGCGCGCCGCCAAGCGGTTGTTCAACCGCTATCTGGAATCCACTACCGACGAGATCCTGATGGCTGAAAGCCTTGAGCAGCAGGCGCTCATCGGCAGCAAGAACCAGATCGAAGCGGTGATCAGCCAGATGGAAGGCCGCAAGGGCGACTTCGTCGATCCGTGACTGACGGGCAGCTCAGCCCTTCAACCGCTCCGCGTGCCAGCCGATGTGTTCGGCCAAGAAGCTGGAGATGAAATAGTACGAGTGGTCATAGTCGGGCTGCATCCGGATCGTTGCCGGGATTCCCGCCTTGCGGCAGGCCATTACCAGCAGCCCGGTCTTGAGCTGTTCGTGCAGGAAGGTGTCGGCCTCGCCCTGGTCGACCAGCAGATCGGGCAGGCGCGCGCCGTCTTCGATCAGCGCGCAGGCGTCATAGGGGCGCCAGGCCGCCCGGTCCGGGCCAAGGTAGCCGCCCAGCGCCTTTTCGCCCCACGGGCAGTTCAGCGGGCTGACGATTGGCGCGAAAGCGCTGACCGAGCGGAAGCGGCCGGGATTGCGCAGGGCAATGGTCAGCGCGCCGTGGCCGCCCATCGAATGTCCGGTGATCCCCTGCCGGGTCAGGTCGGCTGCGGGAAATTCCGCCGCGATCAGCGCGGGCAGTTCCTGCTCGACATAGCTGCGCATCCGGAAATTGGCGGCCCACGGCGCCTCGGTTGCATCGACGTAAAACCCCGCGCCCTTGCCGAAGTCATAGCCTTCGTCATCGGGCACCGCGTCGCCGCGCGGGCTGGTGTCGGGGCCGATGAAGATGATCCCGTGCTGCGCGCAGGCCGCCCGAAACTCGCCCTTTTCGGTGACGTTGGCGTGGGTGCAGGTCAGGCCCGAGAGATACCACAGCACCGGCAGCTTTGCGCCCGGCGCGTGATCCGGCACGAAGACCGAAAAGGTCATCGGCGTGCCGGTCGCCGCGCTTGGGTGGGTATAGACCCCCTGGGTGCCGCCGTGGCTGCGGTTTGCGCTGACCTGTTCCATCAGAACACGACGACGCTGCGGATGCTCTTGCCGGCATGCATCAGATCGAAGGCGGTGTTGATCTCTTCCAGGCCCATCACGTGGGTGATCATCGGGTCGATCTGGATCTTGCCGGCCATGTACATATCAACGATCTTGGGCACATCGGTGCGGCCCTTGGCGCCGCCAAACGCGGTTCCGCGCCAGTTGCGGCCGGTCACCAACTGGAACGGGCGGGTGGCAATTTCCTTGCCGGCCTCGGCCACGCCGATGATGATCGAGGTGCCCCAGCCGCGGTGGCAGGCCTCCAGCGCGGTGCGCATGACTTCGGTATTGCCCGTGGCGTCGAAGGTATAGTCTGCCCCGCCTTCGGTCATCGCGACGATCTTCGCGACCACGTCTTCGCGGCTCATGCCTTTGGAATTGAGGAAGTCGGTCATCCCGAATTTGCGGCCCCATTCCTCGCGGGTCTCGTTGATGTCGACCCCGATGATCTTGCCTGCACCGGCCAGCCGCGCACCCTGGATCACGTTGAGCCCGATCCCGCCCAGGCCAAAGACCACCACGTTGTCGCCCACCTGGACCTTGGCGGTGTTGATCACCGCGCCGACCCCGGTGGTCACCCCGCAGCCGATGTAGCAGCTGGTCTGGAACGGCGCGTCCTCGCGGATTTTCGCCACTGCGATCTCGGGCAACACGGTGAAGTTGCTGAACGTCGAACAGCCCATGTAGTGGAAAATCGTCTGGCCCTTGTAGCTGAACCGGCTGGTCCCGTCGGGCATAAGGCCCTGGCCCTGGGTAGCGCGGATCGCGGTGCACAGATTGGTCTTGCCGCTCAGGCATGATTTACACTGGCGGCATTCGGGAGTGTAGAGCGGGATCACGTGATCGCCCGGCTTGACGCTGGTAACGCCGGGGCCGACTTCGCGCACGATGCCCGCCCCTTCGTGGCCCAGGATGCTCGGAAAGATCCCCTCGCTGTCCAGCCCGTCGAGCGTATAGGCGTCGGTGTGGCAGATCCCCGTCGCCATGATCTCAACCAGCACTTCACCGGCCTTGGGGCCCTCCAGATCGACCTCGACAATCTCGAGCGGCTGCTTGGGAGCAAAGGCAACGGCGGCGCGGGTTTTCATGGCATTTCCTCCGGCTGATCGGTTCGCACGCTCTCTGCTTGCTCGCTCCGCGCTTGGCAAGGGCGGGGATGCGGGTTAGCCGGGCGCGATGAAAGCATTGCGCGATCCCGATTGTCTGCTCAGCGAAGGCCTTGCCGCGATCCGCGCGCAGTTCAAGGTTCCCCCCGGCTTCCCGCCCGACGTGCTGGAGGCCGCCGAAGCAGCGGCGCAGCGCGTGCCGTCCGATCATGCCGATCGCACCGCCGTGCCCTTCGTCACGCTCGATCCGGCCAGCTCGACCGATCTCGATCAGGCTTTCGCTATCGAACAGGCGGGGGCCGATCTGCTGCTCCGCTATGCGATTGCCGATGTTGCCTGGTTCGTCAGCGATGGCGACGCGCTTGACCGCGAGGCCTGGGCGCGGGGGGAAACCACCTATCTGCCGGATGGCAAGGCCGGGCTCTATCCCCCGGCGCTGGCCGAACGCGCCGCCAGCCTGCTGGCCGACGGGCCGCGTCCGGCGGTGATCTTCACCACCCGGGTCGCGCCGGACGGGGCCGTGAAACTCGAAGGCGTGGAGCGCGCGGTGATCCGCAGCCGGGCCAAGCTGGGGTATGAAGAGGTCCGCGACGATCAGCTGCCCGCCGGTTTCGTCGATCTGGCCGATCGGATCGCTGCCGCGGAAGACCGGCGCGGTGCCGCCCGCGTCGATCCGCCCGAGCAGGAGGTTGAGCGCGATGCAGCGGGCCACTTCACCTTGCGCTTTCGCCCGCTTGCTCCGGCCGAACGCCGCAACGCCGCGCTGTCACTGGCCACCAACATGGCCGTCGCCGACGCCCTGCTTGCCGCCGGGACCGGGCTGTTCCGGGTCATGGCCAGCCCCGATCCCCAGTCGGTTGCGCGGCTGCGGCACACTGCGCGGGCCTTTGGGCTCGACTGGCCGCGGCAGGCCAGCCTAGAACAGTTCGAGAAGACCCTCGATCCGGCCAATCCCGCCGACGGCGCCTTCATGCTGGCGATCCGCCGCGCCGGCAATGGCGCCAGCTATGAGCCCTGGCAGGACGGGGTGACCCCGTGGCACGCGGCTATGGCCGCAACCTATTGCCACATGACCGCGCCGCTGCGCCGCCTGGCCGATCGCTATGTGGTGCGCGCCGCGCTGGCCGTGGCCAACGGTCTGGCGGTTCCCACCGAGGTCGCCGAAGCCTTTCAGCGGCTCGGTCCGGTAATGGACAAGGCCGGGGCCCGCAGTGCCCAGGTCGAACGCGCGGTGATCGATCTGGCCGAAACAGCAATCCTTCACGGGCAGGAGGGCAAGAGCTTTGCCGCGGTGGTGATCGATCTGGGAGAGAGCGGAACCCGGATCCAGCTGTGCGATCTGCCGGTGGTGGCCCGTACCACCGCCCGCTCGGTCACCCCGGGCGAGCGGATCACGGTCCGGCTCGACCGGGCCGACCCGATCCGGCGCGAGCTGGGCTTCAGCCGGATCGCCTGAATCGGCCTGAATCGGCCTGAATCGGGTTGCACCACTACCGCGCCTCGGCTAGTGGCGCTTTTCCCGCCCGCAAGGTGGGATGGATGGCCCGATGGCGGAGTGGTTACGCACCGGATTGCAAATCCGTTTACGCCGGTTCGATTCCGGCTCGGGCCTCCAGAACTGTTGAGATGCCGCTTTAGCTCAGTCGGTAGAGCACATCATTCGTAATGATGGGGTCACAGGTTCGAATCCTGTAAGCGGCACCAC
>JABFRE010000227.1 GCA_013141325.1 Novosphingobium sp. | reverse complement strand
TCGCATCGGCCAGTTCGGGGGTGGCAAGGAAGGCGCCGCAATCAACCGCGTCATAGCGGGCGATCGTCTTGCCGATCGCACGGATGAATCCGCGCTCACCGGTTTCAACCCAGGTCGCGTCGTCGGGATCGACCAGCGGACTATCGATCCGGCGGTCGATCGCCAAGGTAACCCCACGGTCGGCTCCGCCCTGCTGCGCCAGGCGGTCGAGTATCCCGGCACCGAAGATATGGTCCGACATCATCAGCAGAAACTCGCCATCGATTCGCGCCGCACCCGCCAGCACCGACCAGCCGTTGGGCTTTGACCAGTCCTCGACCCGCGCGGCCACGATCTCTACCCCGCAGCGGGCACCGATCGCCGGGAATGCGGCTTCAAGCCGTTCGGCCGCGTGCCCGGTCGCCACCACCACCCGCGAAACCCCGGCGGCGCGGGCCTGGCGCACCCCCAGTTCGAGCAGCGAAATTCCGGCGACGAGGGTAAGCGGCTTCGAATCCGAAACGTCGCGCAGGCGACTGCCGAAACCTGCCGCGATAATCAGGGCATCCATATCGGCCCCCCAGAATGCCGACGGCGCCGGTCAGGACAAACCGACCGGCGCCGCACAAGGCATGAACACGTTTGTTGCTTACTCGGCCGCGAGCGGCGCCTCGGTGACGTATTCCTCGACCATCTGGGCAGCGAGGTCGTCGACGAACTGCTGCGGCGGATGCTTGCAGAAGTAGGCTGACGGACCGATCAAGGCCCCGCCTTCGCCGCGCTCGAGCGCCACCTTGCAGCACCGGATCGCATCCATCACGCAGGCTGCGGAATTGGGGCTGTCTTCCACCGAAAGGCGCAGTTCCAGGTTCATCGGCACGTTGCCCCACTGCTGACCTTCAAGGCGCAGGAAACACAGCTTGTTGTCCTTCTGCCAGGGAACATAGTCGGACGGACCCACATGGATGTTCTCATCCGCAAGCCGCTGGGCCAGCATCGCCTGGACCGCTTCGGTCTTCGATTCCTTCTTCGACCCCAGACGCTGACGATCGAGCATGTTCATGAAGTCCGTATTGCCGCCGGTGTTGAGCTGGTAGGTCCGCTCAATCGTCACACCGCGGGCGGCGAACAGGCTGGAGAGCACGCGGTGGACAATCGTGGCGCCGACCTGGGCCTTGATATCGTCGCCGACAATCGGGATGTTCCTTTCGCGGAAGCGTGCTTCCCATTCGGGGCGGCTGGCGATGAATACCGGCATGCAGTTGACCACGGCCACACCGGCTTCAAGCGCGCATTCCATGTAGAATTCGGTGGCATCCTGCGAGCCGACCGGCAGGAAGTTGAGCAGCACTTCGGCACCCGATTCCTTGAGTGCAGCAACGATGCCGTCCTTGGTGGCTTCGGTATCGTTGGCGACGATGAAGCCCTTGTCCCCGACTTCGGTCATGTGCGGGGCAACGCCGTCCGACACGCGGCCCATGATCACCTTGGTGCCGGTGGCCGGAACCTGCGGCATGAACACTGCGGTGTTGTTGGGGCCTGCGAAGATCGCCTCGGCGATGTCCTTGCCGACCTTGCGGGCATCGACATCGACGCCCAGCACGAAATCGACATCGCCGGCGCCATAGCCGCCGATCTTGTCGTGGATCAGGCCCTGCGACGAATTGTTCTGACGGTAATAGGCAACCCCCTGCACCAGCGAGCTAGCGCAGTTGCCAACGCCGATAATGGCGACCTTGATAGGCTTCATTCCGATTCGATCCCTTGCGTGATGACCGCGCGGTGCATTTATTGCATTTTCGCGTCGTTGTGGGGCCGTCCAAAGCAAGTGCGTGGCCCAACGTCAAGCCGAATGGCGAATCCGACCGGAAACTGCGACGATTAGGGCAGGGATATGACACGATCAGCGGTTGCCACGGCCCGATTTGGCGCTAAGCCCCCGCCTGACGGGTAACAGAGGGATTTGCAGGTGGAATCGGTAATACCGGCGCTCGCAGCCGAACCACAGCAGCCAAAACGGCCGCGCGAAATGCAGGATCCGCTCAATTTCCACCTCTATCACCCGCTGGCCTGGCAGCTGGCGCGGCGGCTGGCGCGTACTCCGGCAACCCCCAACATGGTTTCGGTTTTCGGCGGCGGGATGGTGGTGCTGGCCGCCGCCGCCTATGCCCAGCCGTGGTACCCGTGGAGCGCAGTGCTGGGCATGGCGCTGCACATGGCGTGGCACGTGGTCGACGGAGCCGACGGCGATCTGGCCCGCCTGACCGGCCGGGCCAGTCCGATCGGCGAAATGGTTGACGGGCTGTGCGATTATCTCAGCCATGTCGTGCTCTATCTGGTGCTGGGCTGGCTGCTGGCCGGCACGGGCGGCGTCTGGGGCGGCTGGCACGGCTGGGCGCTGGTGCTGGCCGCCGGAATCAGCCACGCGGTCCAGTCCAACCACGTCGAGGTGCAGCGCCGTCAGTATCAGCACTGGGTCTACGGCACCGCATGGCTGCGCGGCAACCATGCCGGCCCGGATTCGAAGACCGGTCGCAGTTGGGCCGGTGGCCTGGTTTCGCTCTATCTTGGCGTCGCCAGCGGGATGACCCCCGATGCCTTGCGGATCGACGCCGCGGTCGATGCAGCGAAGGGCAATCAGGCCCGGCTGGCCGCCATCGCCGCTGCGGTCCGCAGCGAAAGCCCGCCGCTGCTGCGGCTGTGCAAGGTGCTGGGGCCCAATCCGCGCGCGCCGATCCTGGGCCTGTCGATGCTGGCAGGCAGTCCGCTGTGGTACATGCTGTACCAGACCCTTGTCCTCAACGCGCTGCTGGTGCTGTCGGTGCGCCGGCACAACGCCGCAGCCCGGCGAATCGCCGCCGCGATCGGAGCCTGACATGCCGGACGAAACGCTGTTTGCCGATGCCCGCGCGCTGACCGCCGAGATCACCGCGCTGCGCCGGGCGATCCATGCCGAGCCGGAACTCGGCCTGCACACCCCCCGCACCCGCGACAAGGTCCGCGACGCACTGGCCGATCTGCCGCTGGAATGGAGTGAAGGTCCATCAACCACCGGGCTGGTCGCGACGCTCAAGGGCGGGGCGGGAGAGGGGCGCTGCGTGCTGCTGCGCGGCGATATGGACGCGCTGCCGATGCCTGAGGAAACCGGGCTCGATTTTGCCTCGACGGTGCCCGGCACCATGCACGCCTGCGGGCACGACGCCCACACCGCCATGCTGGCCGGAGCGGTCCGCCTGCTGTGCGAGCGGCGCGATTCGCTGAAGGGTGAGGTCCGCTTCATGTTCCAGCCGGGCGAAGAGGGCCACCACGGCGCGCGCCACATGCTGAACGACGGGCTGCTTGGCGGCACTGCGGGCCGTCCGCTGCCCGATGCGGCCTTTGCTCTTCATGTCATGCCGAATGCTCCCCACGGGCTGGTGGCGGGCCGCGCAGGGCCGCTGATGGCGGCAGCCGATCCGTTCGAAATCACCGTGCGCGGGCGCGGGGGCCATGCCTCGATGCCGCACTTCGCACTCGACCCGGTGCCGGTCGCCGCCGAAATCGTGCTGGCGCTGCAAAGCGCGGTCACCCGCCAGTTCGATGCCCACGATCCGGTTGTCTGCACCATTGCCCGGATCGACGCTGGAACCACGCACAACGTGATCCCCGATACGGCTTCGCTGCGGGGCACGCTGCGCTCATTGTCGCCGCGCCACCGTGCCAAACTGCATGACACGGTGCGCCGCGCGGCGAGCGGAATAGCCGAGGCCCACGGGATGACCGCCGAAGCCGCGATAACACCTGGCTTTCCAGTGACGATCTGCGATGCCCGCGCGGTCGAGCTGGGCGCGGCCACCACCCGAGCCCTGTTTGGCGAACCGGCCTGGCGCACGCTGGACCGCCCGATCATGGGCGCTGAGGACTTCTCCTACGTGCTCGAACAGGTACCCGGCGCGATGTTCTTTCTGGGCGTGGCGCCCGAAGGCGCGGATTACCAAGCCTGCGAGGGGATCCATTCGACCCGGATGATGGTCGACGAAACCGCCCTGCCGCGCGGCGCGGCGCTGTTGGCGGGGCTGGGCGAGCGATTTCTGGCGGACGGGTTCGCCTAGGCGGGGAATCGGGAAAGCCAGGCATCGACCGCCGCGAAGTGTGCGGCCCAGCTAGGCGGCGCGTACTGGGCGGCGAGGGCATGCCGGCGGTCGCGTTCGGCGCCATCGGCGGCAAAGGACTCGATCGCCTGCTTCCAGCCGTCCGCATCCGATGCGGCCAGATAGAGCGGAATATCGCCCGCGAACTCGCGGTAAACCGAAAGATCCGTGGCGATAACCGGAGTGCCAAGCGCCAATGCCTCTGCCACCGGGAGACCGAACCCTTCGGCCAGACTTGGCATCAACAGGGCGCGGGCCCCCTTTAGCCAAGCACTGAGCGCACCGTCGCTGCAGGTTCCCAGTTCGAGCACGTGGGCCGCCAACTGCCCCGATCGATCGAGCAAGGCAAAGGCTTCGTCCGCCTCCCAGCCGCGCTGGCCGATCAGGACCAGAAGCGGCGCACTGCTGCCCCGCTTTGCCGCAATGTCCTGCCAAAGGCGCAGCAGAAAGGCGTGGTTCTTGCGCGCTTCGATGGTTCCCACGACGACGAACCACGGACGATCCGGCGTTTTGATCGCTGTCGGCGCCGCAACCGGATCGCAGCCCAGCAGGGCCACTGTGGTTTCGGGCAAGGCGCGGCCGCTCTGCGCCGCGAAACGGGCAAGGCTGTCGCGGGTCGCCGCCGAGTTCGCGATGATGCCATCGGCCCAGTCCAAGACCGCAAGCATCCGCTGACGATGCCGTTCGGCCTCGCCCGGGCGGCAGAACTGCGGATGGGTGATCGGGATAAGATCGTGTACCAGCACGACCGGTCTGAGGCCGCCCGCGCGCAGCCAAGGGCCCAAGCCGCGACTGTTGAGTCCGGTATGTCCGACATTGAGGTATATCTTCCCCGAAAGATCGCGGCACCGTTTGCCGATGGCCGCCCGCGCCAGCAGCACCGTCAACCGTCGACGAAAGCCCGCCCCGCAACCGCCGCGCAGCAAAGCAAAGAGTGCATCACTGCTTGCATCGTCAAGCACCAGCCGAAAGCGACCACGCTGCACGAGTGCGCGCGCGCTGACGGCAAAGTGATCAAGATAGGCCAGACAGACGCGGTCGATGCCCGTCGGCAGGCGCCCCGACCATCTCCGCCAGATCAGCCGGCTGACATCGATGACGTACGGCCGGCAACCGTCGGCGGGCACCCCTTCGCCCATCACCGGCTAGGCGCGCAGCCGGACGTCGTCTGTCCGCACAGGCTTGGCCTGCGGGTAGGTCACGGCCGGGATGTCATCACTGAGCAACCGCTCGACACTGCCGCGCACCAGAATCTCTATTCCCGATTCGCTTGCCAACCCGCCGTGTACCAGGCATTTGGCATGAAGGATC
>JABFRE010000190.1 GCA_013141325.1 Novosphingobium sp. | reverse complement strand
TTTCCCCCCTGTTGCCCAACCTCTCAAAGGGCTGCCCCGTCAAGCGTGACGAACGCACAAAGGAACCCTCGGTCCATTGCCCCCGGACCGAGGGTTTTTCTTTTTTGCCGTGCGGATTGGCCCAGACTGGGCTGCGAACGGCGATCCTCCGCGCTTGCGGTGGTCGCGGCCAGAAAGGCCGCTGCGCGCCGGTTCTCGAGACTCACCATTCTCGCTCCAGCCTGAGCCAATCCACACGGCAAAAATCGGCGCTGAGGTAAAGCCCCTCCCCGTGGGGAGGGGTTTGGAGGTGGGGGTTCGACGCCTGTGCAGTGCGCGCCCCTTGCCGCCTTGCCCGTCGGCACCTAAAGCCGCTCGATGGTTTCGATTGCCACTTGGAACATCAATTCGGTGCGGCTGCGCGCCGATGCCGTCGCGCGGTTTCTTGGGCAGGAGGCGCCCGACGTGCTGTGCCTGCAAGAGATCAAGACCGAGGAAAAGCACTTCCCCCACGCCGTGTTCGAAGCGCTGGGCTATACCCACCGCGCGGTCCACGGGCAGAAGGGCTATCACGGGGTGGCGACGGTCAGCCGCATTCCGCTGCGCGAGCTGTCGCGCAACGATTGGCAGGCCAATGGCGAGGCCCGCCATGTCGGGGTGGAGCTGCTCGGTCCCGGGCAGGGTCTGGTCCTGGAAAACGTCTATATTCCCGCCGGTGGCGACATCCCCGACCGCAATGCCAATCCCAAATTCGGCCAGAAGCTCGATTTCCTCGAACGGATGTCCGGATGGGCCGATGCGCTCGACCGGCCGACGGTTATTGTCGGCGATTTCAACATCGCCCCGCTCGATTGCGACGTTTACGATCACAAGGCGCTGGTGAAGGTGGTGAGCCACACGCCCATCGAAATCGAAGCGCTGGGGCGGTTCCGCGATGCCCACGGCTGGGTTGATCTGGGGCGCAAGCACATCCCCGCGCCGGAGCGCAACTGGACCTGGTGGTCCTATCGCACCTATTGGCAGGACAAGGACCGCGGGCGTCGGCTCGACCACATGTGGGCCTCGCCCGATCTGGCGGCACAATCGTCCAGCCACCGCTTTGTCGAGGAAACGCGGCGCTGGGAGCAGCCATCGGACCACATCCCGCTGATCACGGAGTTTGCCCTGTGACATCGCCCGGCCGCCGGGTCGCGCTGGTGCTCGACGCGCTGCGCCACGGCTGGCCGATCTCGGTCGACGGTGCGTTCACCTTGCTCCCCGCCGAAACCGGATTCGTGGCGGCGGTGCAAAGCCGGACGATGCTGATCTCGGCGGCGCGCGCCGTTACGCTCAAGTTGGCCAACCAGCGCGAAGCCGCGGTGCCCGAGGCGCCGGTGCTGATTCGCGGTGCCGAGCCGTTCGATCTGCCTGCCGCACGCAGCCTGGCCGATCCGGCACTCGATCTGGTCCATCCGCTCAAGGGGCCGTTCGTTGCCGAACAGCTCGATCAGCGTGCGGCCGCCGAAGCGGCGATGGAGCTGGCCCGGCTGGCGGGCATCCTGCCTGCATTCCTTGTCGATCCCCAGCCCCCGGGCGAGGCGCAGGCCGTCGGCGCTGCCGATCTGACCGCCTGGAAGGATACGGCCAGCCTCCGGATTGCCGCCCGGGCCCGTCTGCCGGTGGCGGCCTGCGACGATACCGAGATTGCCGCCTTCCGCTCGGCCGACGATCTGCGCGAACACGTAGCGTTGGTGATCGGCGCGCAGAGCGGCGACCGCGCCCCGCTGGTCCGGCTCCATTCCGAATGCCTGACCGGCGACATCCTGGGCAGTCTCAAATGCGATTGCGGCCCGCAGCTCGACGCTGCGCTGGAGGCGATGGCCGATGAAGCACGCTGCGGCGGCTGGGGAGTGCTGCTGTATCTGCGCCAGGAAGGGCGCGGGATCGGTTTGATCAACAAACTGCGTGCCTATCAGTTGCAGGATCAGGGCTTCGATACCGTCGATGCCAATACCCGGCTCGGCCTGCCCAGCGAAGCCCGCGACTTTCCGGTGGCGGCACGGATGCTGCAGCTGCTGGGAGTGGGCAGTGTCCGGTTGATGACCAACAATCCGGCCAAGGTGGAGGCCTTGCGCGCAGCCGGGGTTACCGTGACCCAGCGGGTGCCGCACCAGCTCCCGTCCAATCCGCACAACGCCGGCTACCTTGCCACCAAGCGCGACCGGTCGGGGCACTTGCTGAAATAGAGCATTCCCGGTCAGGCGCGGGTCGGCGGCGCGGCCTATCGCGGCTTCGTCAGGAGGAACGGATGAAGCCCGATCGTCGGAATGCCTATCTTCAGCGGATGCGCCGGGTGCTCGATCATATCGACGCGCACCTCGATGACCCGCTGGACGTGGCGCGGCTCAGCGCGGTCGCGGCTTTCTCCCCGTTCCACTTCCAGCGGCAGTTTTCCGCCCTGTTCGGCCTCAGCGTGGGCGCCTATGTGCGCGCGCTGCGGCTGAAGCGGGCGGGAACGCGGCTTGCCTTTCGCAGCGACGAAACGGTGACCGCGATCGCGCTTGACGCGGGGTACGAGGGCAACGAGGCCTTCGCCCGCGCGCTGCGCGGCTGGCTGGCGCAGAGCCCCAGCGGTCTGCGCAGCGCGCCGGACTGGGATGCCTGGCAGGCGGCAGTTGCGCCGCTGAACCACGTCAGGAGACGCTATATGACCAAGACCTTCACGTTGGGCGATGTCCGCATCGTCGATTTCCCCGCCACGCCCGTGGTTATCCTGCCGCACCGCGGCAGCCCGGCCCGGATCGGCGATTCGGTCCGCAAGCTGATCGCGTGGCGGCGCGAGAACGGCCTGCCGCCGTCGCGCGCAGCGACGTTCAACATCTTTCCCGACGATCCCGACGAAGTACTGCCCGAAGCCTTCCGGATGGATCTGGCGGTGGCCACCGGGTGGGAACCGGGCGAGGGGATGGAGCGCGGCGAACTGCCTGCGGGCCGCTGCGCGGTGCTGCGCCAGATCGGCTCAGGCGACGATCTGCGGGCGGCCTTCGCCTTTCTCTATGGAGAATGGTGGCCGCAAAGCGGCGAGGAGGCACGCGATGCGCCGCCCTTTGCCCAGCGGGTCAGCTTCTTTCCCGACGTGGCCGAGCACGAGGCCGTGACCGACCTGTTCCTGCCGCTGAAATAGGGATCAGCGCTTTTCGAGGCGGGCGAGCCGGGTGGCCAATGCGTTGGGGCCGACCCGGTTCACCTGGCCCGACCAGTCGGCCACAAAAACGCTGGCCCACTGCACGCCGGGGGCGAAGCGGGCATCGTTGCTTTCGATCACCAGTTCGGCCGATGGGTTGGTCTTGCCTTCGGCGGAAATCGCGATGAACGCCGAGTGGTTTTCCTTGTCCGCGCCCTGGACGAAGATGTTGCCGGCGATCCGCCCCGCAGCTCCGCCGGGAAGGTCGATCATGTAGTTGGTCGCCTTGCCCGCCGAATCGTCAAAGCTGTTGTCGAGCACCGAAACCGTCGCGGCACGCGATTTGAGGTAGTGGCCGCCGCGCCCGGCTTCGAAACGGCTGCGGGTGACACTGACCGCGCCGTATCCACCGGCGTAGATCGAATGAGCGCAGCCGCCCGCGCCCTGGCAGGTGCCAAGCCGGGTGAAGGTCGATTTGTCGACGCTGACCGTGCCGGCCGGATCCTGGCCGGTGAGGATGCCCTGCTGGCTGTCGCGGAACCACGATTGGCTGACCGTCAGGTTGCCCTTCTCCAGCCGGATCCCGGCACCGTTGAAATCGGCTACCTTGATGTTGGCAAACACCAGACCTTCGACCTTGGCCGAGCGCCCGCGCAGCACCAGCGCGGCTTTGCCTTCGCAGGCCTTGCCATCGAACACCGCCTTGCCGGGTTCGGTCGCAGTGTAGGTGACGATGCCCGACTTCTGCACGGCGCAATCGGCATGGCTGCCGGCCGCGACCTGAATGGTGCCCATGCCGACGCCAATTGCATCGACCGCCTGCTGCAAGGTCGCATAGCTGCGGTTGATCTCGACCACCGTGTAAGGCCCGGTGGGCTGGGCAGCGGGCGCCGCCGCCGTAAGGGGGGCTGACAGGGCAGCGGCGCCAAGCGCGGCAGCAGCGAGCGGAAAGCGAAGTGCGTGGGTCATCCACTCCGCCTAAGCCCGAATCGGTTAACAAGGCGCAAAACCGGGGGATCCCAGTACGTCGGTGCGTTTGATGTCAGTTCAGCCAGTTTTCGGAGGGCGGCCCCGGCGCGGGGGCTCACCCGCTTCGACCTTGACCCCGCGCCGGGTTAGTGCCTCGCGCAGCAGCACCTCGACCTCGGCGTTGACCGAACGGAAATCGCCCGCCGCCGTCCGTTCCAGCGCTGCGTAGAGCGCGGGATCGAGCCGGAGCGGGAACGATTTCTTGGGCGGCGCGGCCATCGCTCAGGTCACTGGTAGAGCGTGCCGGCGTTGACCACGGGCTGGGTGTCGCGTTCACCGCAGAGCACGACCATCAGGTTGGAAACCATCGCCGCCTTGCGCTCGTCGTCGAGGTGAACCACGCCCTTTTCGGAAAGCATGGCCAGCGCCATCTCGACCATCCCGACCGCGCCTTCGACCAGGGTCTTGCGCGCCGCGACCACGGCTTCGGCCTGCTGGCGGCGAAGCATCGCCCCCGCGATTTCCTGTGCATAGGCCAGATGGGTAAAGCCGCACTCGTCAACCGACATGCCGCCCATCGAGAGCCGCGCGATCAGCTCCTTGCGCAGTTCCACGCCGACTTCGTCGTGGTTGCCGCGCAGGGTGATTTCGGCATGCGAGAAATCGTCGTAGGGATAGCGCGAACCGATCGTGCGCACCGCGGCTTCGATCTGGACCATCACGAAGGCCTTGTAGTCGTCGACGTCATAAAGCGCCTGGGCGGTGTCGACCACGCGCCAGACCACTTGCGCCGCCATCTCGATCGGGTTGCCGCGCAGGTCGTTGACCTTGATCTTGTCCGACACCAGGTTGTTGGCGCGGACCGAGATCTTGGTCTTGCCCATCCACGGCCAGACCCAGCGCAGCCCGTGCTCACGGTCGGTCCCGCGGTAAGAGCCGAACAGGGTGATCGCGGCGGCCTGATTGGGCTGGATCATGTAAAAGCCGCTGGCCAGCACCACCAGCAGGACGGCGCTGAGTCCGGTCGAGACGACAAAGCCGAACACCGCGCTGTCTTCCGGATTGCTGCCGGCAAACGAGACGATCCGCCAGATCGTCAGTACCAGCAGCGCCAGAAAGGCGATGAAAATCAAATAGCCACTGGTGCTCCAGGCGCGGCGTTCGCGGCTGGCGTTCATGGCAGGATGCGAATCGGACATTGGTATTCCCCTAAAATCTGATATCATGTTAATATCAGATTCGAGCAGGCCGTCAATCGGTACTTGAAATCAGAGCGAATCGGTCATAATAAGGGTGCGCGGACCGGGCCCCTCTGGCGCGGCGCATGGCCCACCCAC
>JABFRE010000144.1 GCA_013141325.1 Novosphingobium sp. | reverse complement strand
TCGGCCGCCGTGATCAGATCGCCGTCCAGAATCAATCGCCCGGCGCGCACTTCGCTGATCTTGCCCGGCTTGCCCGGGGCCAGCCGCACCAAATCGCCGTTCTGCTGGACCACCGCCTTTGGGATGCCACAGGACCTACCAAAGCGGGCCTGCTCGCGCATGTGCCGCACTTCGCCGTGGACGGGCACAAGGATTTCGGGGCGCAGCCAGCCATAGACCGCTTCAAGCTCCGGCTTTCCGGGGTGGCCGGACACGTGGATATGACGCTGCCGGTCGGTGACGATGGTGATATCGCGCGCGGCGAGGCGGTTCTGAATCCGGCCGATGGCGATCTCGTTTCCGGGTATCTGGCGGCTGGAGAACAGCACGACATCGCCCGCTTCCAGCGCAATCGGGTGGGTATCGTCGGTGACCCGGGCCAGGGCTGCGCGCGGCTCGCCCTGCCCGCCGGTGGCAAGGATCAGCACCTCACCGCGCGGAAGGTTCATCGCGGTTTCGAAATCGACCACGGGCGGCAGATCCTGCAGATACCCGCACGACTTGGCGGTCCGGATGATCCGGTCGAGCGAGCGCCCCGCGACACACAGCCGCCGGTTGGTGGCCTTGGCGACCTCGCCCAGGGTTTGCAGCCGCGCAACGTTGGAGGCGAAGGTGGTGACCAGCACCCGTTTGCCATGATGGCGGCGCACTTCTTCCATCAGGCCGTCGCGCACCCCGGCTTCGGAACCGGATGCTGCGGAATTGAACACGTTGGTCGAATCGCAGACCAGCGCCAGAATGCCGGAATCGCCAATGGCGGTCAGTTCCCCGGCCGTGGCGGGCACGCCGACCAACGGCGCTTCATCCAGCTTCCAGTCGCCGGTGTGGAATATCCGGCCATAGGGCGTGTCGATGACGAGTGCGTTGCCCTCGGCAATCGAATGCGCCAGCGGGACATAGCGGATCCCGAACGGCCCCAGATCGAACCGGTCGAGGTGATCGATCACGTTGAGTTCGATGTCGCCAAGGATTCCAGCTTCGGCCAGCTTTTCGGCCACCAGCTTGGCAGTGAACGGGGTGGCGTAAAGCGGTACGCCAAGCTCCTTGGCGAAATAGGGCACTGCGCCGATGTGATCCTCGTGCGCGTGGGTCAGCACCACGCCGAGCAGGTCCTTGCGCCGCTCCTCGATGAAATCGAGGTCAGCAAAGACCAGTTCGACCCCGGGGTACTCGTTCATCCCGAAGGTCATACCCAGATCGACCATCAACCACTTGCCGTCGCAGCCGTAGAGATTGACGTTCATCCCGATCTCGCCCGACCCGCCGAGCGCGCAGAACAGCAGTTCCTTGCCGGGCTTCACGATCCCTGGTCCCGGTTGGCGTAAAGCAAGGCAATTCCCTTCAGCGTCAGATCGGGTTCGATCCGGTCAAACAGGTCAGCATGGCGCTGAAACAGCGGGGCCAGTCCGCCGGTAGCGATCACTTTGACCGGGCGGGCAATCTCTGCCTTCATCCGGGCGATCATCCCCTCGATCATGCTTACATAGCCCCAGTAGATCCCGATCTGCATCTGGCTGACCGTATCGCGCCCGATCACGCTGGTGCCCGGTGGCGGTTCGATCGCGATCCGGGGCAGCATGGCCGCGGCGTTGTACAGCGCGTCGAGCGACAGACTGACCCCGGTGGCGATGCTGCCACCCAGATAGGCGCCATCGGCGCCGATGTGATCGAATGTCGTGGCGGTTCCGAAGCTGATCACGATCTTGTCGCCGGGCTCCAGCGCCTGTGCAGCGATAGCGTTGACAGCACGGTCGGCGCCGAGCGCCTTGGGCTCGTCCACCTTAAGCGCAATACCCCATTCCACCGGTGCGCGGCCACCGATCAGGGCGTCGACCTTGAAATACTTCTGCGCCAGTTCCTGCAGATTGTGCAGCGCGCGGGGCACGACAGACGCAATAACCACAGCCGTCACGGCACTGCGCGAGTGGCCTTCCATCTCCAGCAGCCGGTCGAGCCAGACCGCATACTCATCCGCCGTGCGCTTGGCATCGGTGGCGATCCGCCAGCGCTGGACAATCGTCCCTTCTGCATCGACCAGCGCGAATTTCACGTTGGTGTTGCCGTTGTCGATTGCCAGCAGCATTGCGTTGCGATCTCCTATGGTGAACCCCCGGCAAGGCGCACCTCGCCCGCATGGATCACACGCGTCGTGCCGTCATCCAGCCGCAGTTGCAAGGCCCCATCCTCTGCCAGCCCGGCGAAGGAGCCGTTCAGCGGTGCCTCGCCGGGTTCGCCGACCTGCAACGGAGTGCCGAGCGGATGGCCGGCGGCAAGCCATCGGTTGACCACCGGGGCCAGGCCATAGGTACGCCAGCGCGCCAGTTCGGTATCGAAGGCTGCGGCAAGAACCGCCGCGAAGTGATCGCGGTCCGGAGCGGGTCCGAAGGCCGAAAGGGCAATGGTCCGGCGATCGGACAGTTCGGGCGCGGCGGCCAGATTGACTCCAATCCCGACGATGACATGGTTCCCGACCGCTTCGAGCAGGATGCCGCACAGCTTCGCGGCACCGATCATCAGGTCGTTCGGCCATTTCAACTCCGCGCGGTGGGGAGGAGGAATCAGCGGCCCGGCAGCCGAATGGACGGCAAGCCCCGCAACCAGCGCTAGCGTGCCCGCCACGGGATCGCCCGGGATCCGGTGGACGAGCGTCGAGCCCATGAAATTGCCGGCCCCGTCGAACCAGGTTCGCCCCAGGCGCCCCTTCCCGGCCTGCTGGCGGTCTGCGATCAGCCATTCGCCCTCGGGCACGGCCTCACCTGCGACAAGCCGTGCCGCCAGATCGGCGTTGGTCGATCCGGTAACGGGGACGGTTCGGATCAAACGCCGGAAAACAATGCGGCAATTGCCAGACTGGCAAACCGGTCAAGGCACTTCGTCAAAAGGTAGCCCAGCGGCGAAATGAACAGCGCGGCGATCAGCAGGATTGCCTGGTGCACCCAGTCGCTCTTGCCCAACGCCTGGCCCACCGGCTCGTCGAAGTACATCACCTTCACCACCTTGAGGTAGTAGAATGCCCCGATCACACTGGCGGCAATGCCAATCACGGCCAGCGGCAGCAGCCCCGCTTGGACCGCGGCGTTGAACACCACGAACTTGCCCCAGAATCCGAACAACGGGGGGATGCCCGCCAGGCTGAACATCACCATCGCGAGGCATGCGGCGAGCACCTTGCGTTCGCGCGAGAGTCCGGCAATGTCAGCGATCGCCTCGATCTGGTTGCCGTGCTTGTCGCGCAGCATGAGCACGGCGACGAAGCCGCCTACGGTCATCGCCACATAGATCGTCAGGTAGATCAGCATCGCCGCGGCCCCCGCCGGAGTCGCGGCGGCCAGACCGATCAGCAGGAAGCCAACATTGTTGATCGACGAATAGGCCAACAGCCGCTTGATATTCTGTTGTCCGATCGCGCCCAGCGCGCCGACCACGATCGACATCAGCGACAGCGCGATCACGATCTGCTGCCACGCCGCCGTCTGGCTGCCGAAGGCGCCCAGCGTAACCCGCATGGTCAGCATCAGCGCCGCGACCTTGGGGGCCGAGGCGAAGAACATCGTTACCGGCGTGGGTGCGCCTTCATAGACGTCCGGCGTCCACATGTGGAACGGCACCGCGCTGATCTTGAAGGCCAGACCGGCAAGAACGAAGACCAGTCCGAAAAGCGCTCCGCCTGACATTTCCCCGCCCAGCGCTGCGGCGATCCCCCCAAAGCTGGTGGTGCCGGTGAATCCGTAGAGCAGGCTCATCCCGAACAGCAGGATCCCCGAAGCCAGCGCGCCCAGCACGAAGTACTTCAGCCCTGCCTCTGCCGAGCGCTGATCGTTCTTGAGGAATGCGGCGAGCACATAGGCCGCGAGCGAGTTGAGCTCGAGCCCGATGTAGAGCGTCAGGAGGTTGGTGGCCGACACCATCATGCTCATGCCCGCAACCGCAAACAGCACCAGCACCGGGTATTCCCCGCGCATCGCCCGCAGCCGGTCAAAGAAGGCCGGAGCGACCAGCAGGCTGGCGCCCGCCGCAGCAAAGATCAGCAGCTTGGCAAAAGCGGAAAAGGCATCCCCGGAATAGAGCCCGCCAAAGGCGACGGCGGCCGGGCCGGACAGTCCGGCGCAGAGCGATGGCGCCACCATCACCGCAGCGATGGCCAGGGCCAGCACCGCCAGCCAGTTTATCGCGCGCGCATCGCGCCGCCCCTTTGCCCAGGCAGAGCCGAGCAGCAGCACCAGTCCGGTAACGCTCAGCAGTTCTTCAGGCGCAACAAGGCGCAGTGACTGGGACCAGTCCATCAGTGCGCCCCCTCATGCGCTGGAGTTTCGTGTGCGGCGGCCGGCTTGCCCGCTGTCAGCATGGCATCGCTGTGCGGCCGCGCGCGGGCCAGGCGCGCATCGAGCGCGGCGATATCCTGGCGCATCGGCGCCAGGAAGCTTTCGGGATAGACCCCCATCCATAGCACCACGGCGGCGATTGCCGCCATCATCAACCACTCGCGCTGGTCCAGATCCGGCATTGCTGCGGCATCGGTGTTCTTCTGCGTTCCGAAGATCACCCGACGATAGAGGTAGAGCACATAGGCCGCTCCCAGGATCACCCCGGTCCCGCACACCGCCGCTACCCAGCTCGACAGTTGATACACGCCGGACAGCGCCAGAACTTCACCCACGAAACCGCTGGTCCCGGGCAGGCCGACCGAAGCCATGGTGAACAGCATGAAGAACAGCGCATACTTGGGCATGTTGATCGCAAGGCCGCCGTAGCGATCAATTTCGCGGGTATGCAGCCGGTCGTAAATGACCCCCACCGCAAGAAACAGTGCGCCCGCCACCAGTCCGTGGCTGAGCATCACGATCATTGCGCCTTCCAGGCCCTGCACGTTGAAAGCAAACAGCCCGATCGTGACGATTGCCATGTGGGCAACCGAGGAATAGGCGATCAGCTTCTTCATGTCGTGCTGAACCAGCGCGATGAGAGATGTAGCGATCACCGCGATCATCGACAGCGCAAAAATCAGCGGAGCAAACTGCGCCGACGCTTCCGGAAACATCGGCAGCGAGAAGCGGATGAAGCCGTAGCCGCCCATCTTGAGCAAGACGCCAGCCAGGATCACCGACCCGGCGGTGGGCGCCTGAACGTGCGCATCGGGCAGCCAGGTGTGCACCGGCCACATCGGCATCTTCACCGCGAAACTGGCGAAGAAGGCCAGCCACAGCCAGGTCTGCGCGGCAGGCGCGAAATCGTACTGCATCAAGGTGGGAATGTCGGTCGTCCCGGCCTCGTTCGCCATCCACAGCATCGCGATCAGCATCAGCACCGAGCCGAGCAGGGTATAGAGGAAGAACTTGTAGCTGGCATAGATCCGGTCCGCCCCGCCCCAGATGCCGATGATCAGGTACATCGGGATCAGCCCGGCTTCGAAGAAGAT
>JABFRE010000101.1 GCA_013141325.1 Novosphingobium sp. | reverse complement strand
GGATCGGCTGGCTAAGGGCGGCCGTGCTGGGCGCCAACGACGGGATTGTCTCCACCGCCAGCCTGATCGTCGGCGTTGCCGCCGCCGCTGCGGGGCACGGAGAGGTGCTGGTCGCCGGGGTCGCCGGACTCGTCGCCGGGGCGATGTCGATGGCAGCGGGCGAATATGTCTCGGTCTCGAGCCAGGCCGATACCGAGGCGGCAGACCTTGCCAAGGAACGCCGCGAACTGGCCGAGATGCCCGAATTCGAGCTGGAAGAGCTGACCGCCACCTATCGCAGCCGGGGCCTGTCCGACGATCTCGCCCGGCAGGTCGCCGTGGCGCTGACCGCGCACGATGCGCTGGGTGCCCATGCCCGCGACGAGCTGGGTCTGGCCGAAATGCACCGCGCCAGGCCGATCCAGGCCGCGCTGACCTCTGCTGCAACCTTCGCGGTCGGCGCGGCCCTGCCGCTGCTGGCGGCAATCCTGCTGCCGCTCAGCAAGATCCCGCTTGGCGTTTCGCTCGCGGCGCTGGTGTTCCTGATGCTGCTGGGCGGGGTCGGCGCCAAGGCCGGCGGCGCGCCGGTGGGCAAGGGCGTGCTGCGGGTGACCTTCTGGGGCGTGCTCGCCATGGCCGCGACCTATGCGATCGGCAGCATTTTCGGGACGAGTGTGGCTTGATCGGTTAGGTGCAAGGACAGGCCGGAGGGCCTGTCCGCACCAAACAAACTACGCCTTTTCCAGTGTGCACTGCAGCGGGTGCTGGTTCTGCCGGGCGAAGTCCATCACCTGGTTCACTTTGGTTTCGGCGATCTCGTAGGGGAAGATCCCGCAGACGCCGACGCCCTTCTGGTGGACGTGGAGCATCACCCGGGTCGCCTGTTCCATGTCCATGCCGAAGAACCGTTTGAGGCAGATCACCACGAATTCCATCGGGGTGTAGTCGTCGTTCAGCATCAGCACTTTGAACTGGCTGGGCTTCTTGGGCTTGGCCCGGGTCTTGGTCGCGACGCCGAGCTGGTTCTGCCCGTCGCCCTCGCCGCCGCGAACGGGATCGTCGGCGCGGCGAGGCGCCGCATGGATCGGAGGATGATCAGAGTGCATCGGGTCAAAATATCGCATCGAAGGGGGATTGGACAAGTGTTTGCGGCAAAAGCCCTACCAAATGACGAAAGGGGGGCAAAAAGCCAAACGGGCCGGACAGCGATGTGCGCTGTCCGGCCCGCAAAGAAGGCTCGCGGTGCGGCGGAGAGAGGAGGCGCCGCGCCCGCGAGGAACGGCGGCTTAGGCCGCCTGCTTGACCTTTTCGATCGCAACGCTGACGCGGGTCGAGATCGGAGCAAAGGCGTCGCCGGCCAGCTTCAGCGCAGCTTCCGAATGCTTCGAGGTCGAAGCGACGGCGGCGTCGAAATTGCGGCGCAGGATTTCGCCCTGCAGCTTGAAGAAGTCGGCGGGCGACTTCACGCCGGCCAGTTCCTTGATGTCGGCCTGGACGGTTTCGATCGCGGTCTTGCCTTCGGCAACGTAGTCCTTGCCCATGTCCTGCAGGCCGGCGGCCAGGATCTTGCCGGTTTCGACCAGGGCTTCAACGTTGCCCTTGGTGAATTCGGTGGCATCGCCCAGCAGGGCGTTGCCCTTTTCGAAGGCAACCTTGGCGCGGTCCTGCGCGTCGGCAACGGCGTCCTTCACCTTGGCGGTGAAATCTTCGGTGGTGGTGTTGGTCATGATGGTGTCCTTGATCTTGCTGATGAGGGTGGGCGCAGCGGCAGGCTTGGCAGCTGCGGCTTTTACGGTCTTCTTGGAAACGGTCGGCTTGGCAGCCGGTTTGGCGGCCTTGGCCTTCTTGGCAGGCTTGGGCGCCGCAGCCTTCTTGAGGACCGGCGCCTTGGCGGCGGCAGCCTTGGGGGCCGGGGCAGCCTTGGGCGCTTCGGCCTTGGCGGCGGTTACCTTGGCCTGCTCCGCCGCAGCGGCATAGGCTTTTTCAGCCGCAGCTTCAGCCTTGGCAATGTCGATCTTGGTGTCAATGGCGCTGGCCATCTTCGTCGTCCTTCGCAGGCCCGCACCGACGATCGGCGCGGCTTTGTTGCAGTGCACAAAATAGATATTGCGCTTGCGAAGTCAAGAGGAAATTGTGCAGTGCAGCATAAAATAGGTAAAGTGCTGTTTTACAGCAGGTTACCGCGCCTTCACATAGCTGCCGGGGGCCTCTTCCAGCACCCTATCGCCCTTGCCGCCCGGTACGCGGTTGCCCTTGGCGGGCACTTCGCGGGCGTCCTGGCCGCGCAGCCAGTCGATCCAGTGCGGCCACCAGCTGCCTGGCGTTTCCGTCGCCCCGGCGACAAATTCGGCCAGGCTGTCGGCCGGGCCGTCGTTGGTCCAGAACTGGTACTTCCTGGCGGACGGTGGATTGACTACCCCTGCGATATGGCCCGATCCTGCCAGCAGGAAGGTCCACGGCCCGCGCAGATGGCGGGTCAGCTTCCACACGCTTTCGGCCGGGGCAATATGGTCCTCGCGCCCGGCCTGAATATAGCACGGGGTTTCGATCCGGGTGAGGTCGATTGGCGTTCCCCCGGCCGACAGGGCATCGGGCACCACCAGCTTGTTGTCGCGGTAGAGGTCTTTCAGATAGGCCATGTGCCACTTGGCCGGCAGGTTGGTTACATCGCCGTTCCAGTGCAGCAGGTCGAAGGCCGGATAGTCTTCGCCCAACAGGTAGTTCTTGATCACGTAGTTCCAGATCAGGTCGTTGCCGCGCAGCAGGTTGAAGGTCGCCGCCATGGTCCGCCCGTCGAGATAGCCGGTCCGGGCTGACAGTTTGCCCAGCGCCTCGAGCTGCGCGTCGTCGATAAACACCTTGAGCTCGCCCGCGCGTTCGAAATCGACCTGGGCGGTGAAGAAGGTCGCGCTCTTGACCTTGTCCGCCTGCCCGCGCCGGGCCAGCACGCTGAGCGTTGCAGCGAGCGTCGTTCCGGCCACGCAATAGCCGATCGCGTGCACGGATTTGACATCGAGACGTTCACGAACGGTGTCGATCGCCTCGATCTGGGCGGCGATGTAATCGTCCCACACGACTTCGGCCATGCTTTCATCGGCCGATTTCCAGGACACGACGAAAACCGTTACCCCCTGATCGACCGCCCACTTGATGAAGCTCTTCTGGGGGCTGAGGTCGAGGATGTAGAACCGGTTGATCCACGGCGGGAAGATCACCAGCGGGACCTCCAGCACGCTGCCTGTCGCGGGGCTGTACTGGATCAGCTGGTAGAGCGGCGTCTGGTGGACCACCTTGCCAGGGGTGACGGCGATGTTGTCGCCCAGACGGAAGGCATCGGGATCGACATGGGTCAGCTGCCCGCGCCGCAGGTCGGCCAGCAGGTGCTCCATCCCCTTGACCAGATTCTCGCCCCGGGTTGCCATCACCTTGTCCATCACCAGCGGATTGGTCAGCGGGAAATGGGCGGGGCTCAGCGCCTCGACCAGGGTACGCGCGGCAAATTTGAGCTGTTCATGCCTGACCGGATCGCCGGCTTCGACCCCTTCGGCCATGGCCAGAACCTGTTCGGCCAGCATCAGGTAGGTCTGGTGGACCAGCGCATAGAACGGCTGTTCGCGCCATTTGGGATCGGCAAAGCGGCGGTCCTTGCGCGGAAGTTCAGGGGCCGTGCCGCCCTTCTCCGCCGCTTTCGGGCCGATGCCGTATTGACCCAGCACCCCTTCCCACAGCGCCAGACTGTCTTCCCACAGGCGTTTTTGCGTATCGGGATTGGCCAGCGGCAAGGCCTTCAGCCAGCCCTGCATCATGCCCATCAGCCCGGCCGGATCGCCCAGCATTGCCGGGACCTGCTCGGCCGCCCTGGCCGCCTGTTCGCGCTGAAAATCGAGCCACATACCCTGGAGCCGCTGGGCCACCCCGGCCCACTGCGCCAGATCGCCCGCCGCCTGTTCCTCACCCGCCGCGGCCAGCTCGGGCTGGAACTGCGCAAACAGCCGCTGCGGGGCCTGCAGGAACTGGGCAAAGGCCTCTGCCGGGTTATCGAAAGGGCGGGTCTGATCGGTCATCGGGGCATCCTATCCGGCGAACATGACGATGCTGCGGCGCGGGCGTTTCAGCGCGCGGTGCACTTCGCCGCGCCGGTGCGGGCGTAGTCGGCATGGTATTTGGGCATCGAACCGCCACGCTCGCCAAAATCGTAGCCTTCGCCCAGATAGAGGCCGATCTGGCGTTTGGGCGTGGGGCTTTCGCCATCATCGAAGGCATAGATCAGCACGTTCTTGCGCGCAGAGCCCCACTTGCCGTGACCGCGCAGGTCCTGCGCGTCTTCGTCGCGGGCGCGGTGGCCCAGAAAGCGGAACAGCACCGCGCCGCAGCGCCCGTTGTCGCTGACACTGACGCCGCAGAAATCCTTGCCACACGGTGCGATGTCGATGGTCTTGTACTCGCGCCCGCGCGCGGTGAACACCGGCCGTTCATCGGCCACGGCCCAGCGTCCGTAATAGCGGCTGCTTGCGGGAGCACTCGCCGCGCTGGCGGTGGTGGCCGCGGCGAGCATGATCGACAAGCCGGCAAGCCGGTGGAATAAGCGCATGATGGTCAATCTCCCTACCCAGGCCGAACGCGCCGTGCCCCGCGCGGGTCGGATCGCTGTCGGGGCCATACTAGCAGTATTTGGCGGCCTTGTGGCAACAACTGCGTGGAAGGCGCTGACCGCGCCGTGGCGGATCGACGATTTCCCCGAAGAGCTGGCGATCAAGGCCGAGCTTCTGCCAGGAATTTTCACCGTCCACATGATCGCCGGCGGACTCGCTCTGGTGCTGGTGCCACTGGCAATTGCGCTGAGCGGGCGTCCGCGCTGGCACCGCCCGGTGGCGCGGCTGGTCGCGCTGGACGTGGCCGTGGCCGGGATTACCGCTTTTCCGGTCGCGCTGATCGCGCCGGTCACCCGCTGGTCGGCCTGGGGCTTCACCGCCCAGGGGCTGATCTGGCTGGTGCTGCTGACGCTGGGGATTGGCGCGATCCGCAATGGGAATGTCGCTCGCCACCGGGCCTGTATGCTGCTGATGGCGGCGGCAACCTCGGGGGCGGTATTCTTCCGGATTTATCTCGCATTATGGGCGATTTTCGCGCAAGGGCGGCATTACGAACTGTTCTACGCCGTCGATGCGTGGGTGGCCTGGGCCTTGCCCCTGGCGGTCACCGCTGCGGTGCTGAAACGGAACGGCGCGTGGTCCGGGCATCCCGCCTAGACCGGCGAACACCAGGAAAGGCCTCATGGAAGACGAGTTCTACCGCATCAAGCGACTGCCGCCCTATGTCATCGCCGAAGTCAACGGCATGCGGGCCGCAGCACGCGCCGCGGGCAAGGACATCATCGACCTGGGCATGGGCAATCCCGATCTGCCGCCGCCCGCCCACGTGATCGAAAAGCTGTGCGAAGTGGCGATGAAGCCCGATGCCCACGGCTATTCCGCGTCCAAGGGCATCCCCGG
>JABFRE010000007.1 GCA_013141325.1 Novosphingobium sp. | reverse complement strand
AACGCGCGCTCCAGCACGGCGTCGTTGCGCGCGTCGGACACGATCCACAGCTGCGGCAAGGGCTTCAATCGCGCCATTCCCCCGCTATAGCAGCCCACGATGACCGATCCAGCCGCAGCTCTCGCCGAAATCCAGTCCCGCATGGCCCGCGCCGCCGCTGTTGCCGGGCGCAAGGCCGAGGAGGTGACGCTGGTCGCGGTCAGCAAGACCCATCCGGCCGAGGCGATTGCGCAGCTGATCGCCGCCGGTCAGCGGGTATTTGGCGAGAACCGGG
The DNA here is from genome assembly GCA_013141325.1 of Novosphingobium sp. GTDB lineage: Bacteria > Pseudomonadota > Alphaproteobacteria > Sphingomonadales > Sphingomonadaceae > Novosphingobium. Next base: position 5,205 of record JABFRE010000007.1, on the reverse strand, counting down.
TGCAGGAAGCGGTGGTCAAATGGCCTGCGCTGCGCGACAGGTACCCCGGCGTCTCGCTTCACCTGATCGGCCAGCTGCAATCGAACAAAGCCGACGAGGCGGTGGAACTGTTCGACTGCATCCACTCGCTCGACCGTCCCTCGCTGGTCACCGCGCTGGCCCGGGCGATGGACAAGTCCGGGCGCCAGGTGCCGTGCTTCGTTCAGGTCAACATCGGCGCGGAGGCACAGAAGGGGGGCTGCGCGATAGCCTATCTGCCTGCCCTGCTGGCCGAGGCGCGCGGTGCGGACCTGCCGGTGACCGGTTTGATGTGCGTTCCGCCGGAAGGAATCGAGCCCGCCCCGTTCTTTGCCCTGCTCGACAAGCTGACTGCCGATCACGGCCTGCCCGGGCGCTCGATGGGGATGTCCGGCGATTTCGAAACTGCGGTCATGCTGGGGTCGACCCACGTGCGGGTGGGCAGCGCGCTGTTTGGGTCGAGGCTTGCCACCTGAGAGCTGGTCCGATAGTGTTATAGTGATATAATACACATGGAATGAGGTTCTCTCATGCTTGCTTCTCTCGCCCTGCTGGCCGCCGCGCCCGTTGCCCTGCCCGAAGGCCCTGCGCTGACCGCCGAGCTGGTGGCGGCGGATGACCGGTTTTTCACCGCCTTTTTCGGCACGACCTGCCAGCCGGATGTGGTGCGGTCGCTGATCGCCGACGATTTCGAAATGTACCACGACAAGGGCGGGGTGGTGGCTACCAATGCCGACCAGTTCATGGCCGACTATGCCAAGAACTGTGCCGCCCGCGCGGCCCCGGACGCCTGGCGCTCGCGCCGCGAACTGGTTCCGGAATCGCTGATCGTCAACCCGGTGCCCGGCTTCGGCGCGATCGAAGACGGTGACCACCGCTTCTACGAGCGCCAGGGCGACGGCAAGGAACGGCTGGCCGGCACCGCCCATTTCACCCAGCTGTGGCAGAAAAGCGAAAGCGGCTGGAAGCTGAAGAGGGTCTTCAGCTTTGCGCACCGCGCCGCGCCCTGAGGCCGGAGAGACCCCTTCCCCTCGCTTCGCGCTCCGACTAGGCTGTTGCCCACAGGCCGCGCAGCGACGGCCGGGGAGGGTCATGGGCGAACGTTTTTCCGAATGGATACCGGCGGGCGGGCCAGCGCTGTCGCTGCCAGAGATCGAAGCGCAGCTCTGCGCGCCCGGCGCCCGGTTCGAGATGGAGACGCTCCCGATCCAGGGCGTGCCGACCCGGGTGTGGAAGAACGCGCCGCCCAATCTCTCCGTGCTGGCACAGCTGGGCCGCAGCCACGGCGACGCGACCTTTCTGGTCTATGAGGGCGAGCGCGTTTCCTATGACGCGTGGTTCCGCGCAGTAGCCACGCTGGCGCACCATTTTCAGGCGCTTGGCGTGCAAAAGGGCGACCGGGTCGCGCTGGCCATGCGCAACCTGCCCGAATGGCCGGTGGTGTTCTTCGCCGCGGTTTCGATCGGGGCAATCTGCGTGCCGCTCAACGCCTGGTGGACAGGGCAGGAGCTGGCTTACGGCCTGGCACATTCGGATGCAACGGTGCTGGTCTGCGATGCCGAGCGGCTGGAGCGGGTCCTGCCCCGGCTGGGCGAGCTGCCCGATCTGAGCCATATCCTGGTCTCACGCTGTCCCGAGGTGCGCGAGGGCGTGGCCGCGCTGGAAACCGTGATCGGTGCGTCCGGCGATTGGGGTCGCCTGCCCGACCGAGAGCTGCCTGCGGTCGCGATCGATCCCGACGACGACGCGACGATCCTCTATACCTCCGGCACGACCGGCAATCCCAAGGGGGCGCTGGGTACCCACCGCAATTTCGCCACCAACATCCTGTCCAGTGGCTACGCTGCCGCCCGGCAGGTGCTGCGCCGGGGCGAGGCTCTGCCCGAACCGGAACGCAAGGTGCTGCTCACCGTCATCCCGCTGTTCCACGCCACTGCCTGTTCGGCCACACTGATGGGGGCGATTGCGGCGGGGCACACGCTGATCTTCATGTACAAATGGGATCCGGTGCAGGCCTTCGAGATCATCGCGCGCGAGCGGGTCAATGCCACCGGCGGGGTGCCAACCATCGCCTGGCAGCTGATCGAGCATCCGGCGCGCAAGGACTATGACCTCTCCTCACTCGAAAGCGTCGGCTATGGCGGGGCGCCCTCCGCCCCCGAGCTGGTGCGCAAGATCCGCGAAGTGTTCGGTGCGCTGCCCGGCAACGGCTGGGGAATGACCGAAACCACCGCCACCGTCACGACCCACGGCGGCGAGGACTATCTCAACCGCCCGACCAGCGCGGGGCCGCCGGTGGCGACCGCCAGCCTCAAGGTGCTGGATCGGGAAGGCAACGAATGCCCGCCGGGCGAAGTGGGCGAGCTCTATGCCGCCGGGCCGATGATCGTGAAGGGTTACTGGAACAATCCCGAGGCCAGTGCCGCCACCTTCATCGACGGTTGGGTCCGCACCGGCGATCTGGCCTGGCTGGACGAGGAAGGGTTCTGCTTCATCGCCGACCGGGCCAAGGATATCGTCATCCGCGGGGGCGAAAACATCTATTCATCCGAAGTGGAGAACGTGCTCTACGACCATCCGGCAGTTATCGACGCGGCAGTCGTGGGCATTCCCCACCGCACCCTGGGCGAGGAACCGGCGGCGGTGGTGCACCTCTCACCAGGGACCAGCGCCAGCGAGGACGAACTTCGGGATTTCGTGCGTCAGCGGCTGGCCGCGTTCAAGGTGCCGGTGCGGATCCTGTTCACGCCCGAAACGCTGACCCGCAACGCCAACGGCAAGATCCTGAAGAAAGAGCTGAAGGCGCTGTTCGCTTAGTCCAGTACCCGGCGGCGGGCCTCGCAGTGAACGTCACTGCGCTCCCATTGACGGCGCAGCAGGTCGGCGCGGGTCGGGACACGCTCGTCGCAGACGGTGCAGCCATGGACGCGGTCAGCGCGAAAGTGCCGGAAATCCTGGCGCAGCTCGCACCAGGCGGCGATCAGGCGGAGCCGTTCGGTATAGGCGATGGTCACCGGCCAGATCCGCCGCCGGGTGATCCGGCCCTCGCCGTCACTGTAGGCGATCTCCAGCTTGTGCTGGGTCCGGATCGCCTGGCGAACCAGGGCAACGTCGAAACCGTCGGCCTCGATCGGATCGAAGCTGACCGCACCAAGGCTGGCATCGAGCACGATCGGGCGCAGGCCCTCGGGCACGGCGGCGCTCAGCTTGGCGATCAGATCGCGCGCACCGCGGGCTAGCGCAGCGTCGCCGCGCTGCGCCACCCAGGTCGCGCCCAGCACTGCGGCCTCCAGCTCGTCGGCGGTCAGCATCAGCGGCGGCATGTCGAAATCGCTGTCGATGACATAGCCGACCCCGGCCTCGCCCCGGATCGGCACGTGCTGGGCGACCAGTTCGGCGATGTCGCGGTACAGCGTGCGCAGCGACACGCCCAGTTCCTCTGCCAGCGCCGCGCCGGTCAGCGGCCGACGCTGGGCGCGCAGGATCTGGATGATCTGGAACAGGCGTTCGGTGCGTCGCATCGGATCGGATCAACCACAAGCCTGCTGACAACATGCTGTCAGCAGGGGGTTGGTAGTGCCGTCAAACCATGCAAGCAACACAGGAGAACGCAATGACGACGACGCTTTACGGTTGGGGGCGCATGTTCGATCTGCCCTGCCCCAGTCCCTATGTGATGAAAGCCGACATTCTGCTGCAACTGCTGGGCGTGCCGTTCGCGCGGGCGACAGCCGATCTTGATACGGTAGGCAAGCACAAGGCGCCCTATGTCATCGACGACGGGCAGGTGATCGAGGATTCAACCTTCATCCGCTGGCATTTCGAGGCCAAGACCGGCCGCGATCTCGACGCCGGGCTTTCGCCCGAACAGCGCGGCGCGGCCTGGGCGATCGCCACCAGTCTGGAAAACCGGCTAAGCCAGATCATGGCCTGCGAACGCTGGCTGATTGACGCCAATTTCAACAAGGGGCCGCGCCAGTTCTTCATGGACGTTCCCGAAACGATGCGCGAGGCGGTGATCGAGCAGGTGCGCGGCGATTTCACGCGGACCATGCAGGGGGCCGGCTTCGCCCGCTTTACCCGCGCCGAACAGATGCAGCTTGCCCGGGCAGACATCGCTGCGGTGGCAGCACTGCTGGGCAGCAGGCCGTTCCTGTTCGGCGACGAACCTACTGCCGCCGATGCCTCAGCTGCCGGCGTTCTGGTCAGCTGCAACACCCGCTTTTTCGAAAGTGAACTACCCGACCTGATCGCCGCGCATTCCGGCCTGCCCGGCTATCTCGAGCGGATGAACACCCGCTTCTTTGCCGAAGATCTGTGGCCGCCGATGGGTTAATCCGAATGCTTGCTCAGCTCGTCCCCGCTCAGCGTCACCACATGCAGCAGGTTGGTCGATCCCGGGGTGCCGAAGGGTACCCCGGCGAGCGCGATCAGCTTTGATCCAGCACCCCCGAACCCGTGGCGCAGCGCCATCCGCTTGCCCTTGGCGATCATCTCTTCGAAGCTGCCGATATCCTTGGTGGTGACCGGGTGGGTCCCCCACAGCAGTGCCAGCCGCCGGGCGATCTTCTGCGACGGGGTCAGCACCAGCATCGGCACCGCCGGACGCTCGCGCGCCACGCGCCGCGCGGTCGATCCCGATCCGGTGAAGATGATGATCCCGGCGACGGTTACGGTGTTGGCGATTGTCGCGCTGGCCTGGGCCAGGGCATCGGCGGTGGTGGCATCGGGCCGCACCTGGGTGAAGTGGACCCGCTCGGCATAGCCTGGATCGCTCTCCACCTGGGCGGCGATCCGATGCATGATCGTCACCGCTTCGACCGGCCAGGCGCCGCTGGCGGTTTCGGCGGAAAGCATCACCGCATCGGCGCCGTCGTAAACGGCATTGGCCACGTCCGATACTTCGGCGCGGGTCGGTGCCGGGCTTTCGATCATCGATTCGAGCATCTGCGTAGCGACGATCACCGGCTTGCCCGACCGGCGGGTCTTCTCGACGATCCGCTTTTGCAGCGGCGGCACTTCCTCGGGGTTGAGCTCCACCCCCAGATCGCCGCGGGCGACCATGATCCCGTCGGCGAGTTCGATTATCTCGTCCAGCCGGTCGATCGCGGCGGGCTTTTCGATCTTGGCGACCAGCGCCGTGGTCGAGCTGCCCATCAATTTGCGCGCTTCGGCAACATCTTCGGG
>JABFRE010000162.1 GCA_013141325.1 Novosphingobium sp. | reverse complement strand
GAGGATGCGATCAGCGCGACGCTTGTCGTTCACTTCGAGCGCATCCCGGTTGTTATACCGGAAGTCGAACTCGGCAAGGTAGCGATGCAGATGCTGTTCGCCACAGTGCTGATAGACGCCGCGCATACCGCGCTTGAAGATGCTGAAATAGCCCTCGACGGTGTTGCTGTGAATTTGATGGTTGGCAGGGTCAACATACTGTCCAGCGCGGTGAACGGTGCGGCCATGCCCCGCGTAGATTGCGGCCAGGTTGTTATAGGCGTGGTGTTCATCGGTCATGATGGTGGCTTCGCGCGACACGTTGGCGGCGACAATCGGCAGGATAGTGTCGGCGCGAGTGTCCTGAATGACCACGCTGCGCGCCCTCTTGGTGTTGCGGTCAACGAGCGAAAGTACCTTCATCTTGTGATGATATGCGGCCTTCTTGGGCATGCCCTTGATGCGGCCAATGAAGGTTTCATCGACCTCAACAATGCCGCCGTCGCCGCCCATCGGAATGGCAAAATCGCCTTCGCGCATAGCTTCGCGGATGCGGTGCGACATGAACCAAGCGGTCTTAAGAGTGACGCCCAAAATGCGATGCAGCTGGTTGCTCGAAATACCCTTCTTGCTGCCCGCGATAAGATACATCGCTTGCAGCCAAAGGCGCATCGGAACCTTGCTATCCTCAAAGATGGTGCCGATCTTCACGGTGAACGGCTTGCGGCACTCGTAGCACTTCCACAGGCCCGGACGGGTGGTCTTGCCCTTGAGCTTCCCGGCATGCTCTACGCAGCCGCAATGGGGGCAAACAACGCCGCTCGCCCAGATGCGGGCCTCGACGTATTCGTAAGCCTTTTCCTCATCATGGAAGTGCGGTGCGGACAGGTTCGACATTGCTCTAACTCCTTGAGTCCATTGGTAGGCTCAAGGGTTGGGTATGTCAAGTATAATAACGCCAAATTAAAAGATTGTAATCCGCCGCCCCCGTGCGCACAGGGAAGCCGAAATGAGCGCCGCCGACGAACCCTCAAGCCTCTACGATACGCCTCCGGAATTCGTCTTCGACCCGGCCCGGGCCGCCACGATGATGACCCGGCACGGCCACGGCGGCTGGCTGGGGCTGGCCTATCACGCGCACGGCGAAGGCTGGTTCGAACTCGAACTGCCCTGGCGCGAGGAACTGGTCGGCGTCGCCGAAACCGGCGTGCTGGCTTCGGGGCCGATCATCAGCCTGATGGACAACGCAACCTCGATGTCGGTCTGGACCCTGACCGGGCGGTTCGTGCCCCACGCCACGCTGGACCTGCGCGTCGATTACATGCGCGCGGCCGTTCCGGGTCGCAGCGTGATCGGCCACGGCGAATGCTACAAGCTGACCCGGACCATTGCTTTTATCAAGGGTATTGCCCACGACGGCGATCCCGACGACCCGGTCGCCCACGTGATCGGAACTTTCATGGCCACCCACGGAGCCTATCTGTGAACGGCGGCGACCTGCCCCCCTATGCCCGGGCGCTGGGCATCGAAGTGGACCACGACGAGGACGGCAATCCAGTGCTGTTCGTGGACTTTTCGGAACGCATCCTCGGTCGCCCCGGCTTCCTGCATGGCGGCGCGATGAGCGGGCTGATGGAAATGGCAGCCGTAGCCGCGCTGCGCGCCGAACTGGAGCGGCGCGGGGAGCCTGCCCGGCTCAAGCCGGTCAACGTCCAGGTCGAATTCATGCGCGGCGGGACCGCGCAGCGGACCTTTGCGATGGGAACCGTAACCCGGGCCGGGCGGCGGGTTGCGCTGGTCAACGCCGAATGCTGGCAGGACGATCGCCGCAAGCCGATTGCGCTCGCCCAGATGAAAATCCTGCTCAGCGCAGCCGAATAAGTACCGTCAGCCCCGGCGAACGGGCCAGCGAAACGCCCTCGCGCAGTTCCTGCCGCTCCGCATCGGCGCGGGCGCGGATCAGGACCGCTTCGGGAACACCGGGATCGTGCGCGACCAGATCGGCGCGCCCCAGCCAGCGTGCCTGGCGCAGGGTGAGATCGTCCGGGTCAGCGCTGCTCAAGATAATTTCGACGACAGCAGAGGTGCTTACCACACCCTTTTCAAGCCACTCGGCAACTGCGCCGTCATCATGATCCACCAGCGGATCGAGCGGTCCGCGCGGTTCCAGCGCCGCATCCAGAGCGCGGCGCCGCTCGGCTGCATCCGGCCAGCGCGACCGCAGCGCCGCGCGCGCCGTGTGCAGCGCCTGGGCCAGTGAACCCAGCGTGGCGGGAAGCAGCGTTTCCAGCCGCAGCCGCAACGCCTTGGCCAGCCCGGCAGAGGCGCCGCCGGTACCGACCGCGATCAGCACCGGCCCACGCTCAAGCACGCTGGGCAGGGTAAAGTCGCACAGGTCCGGCCGATCGGCGACGTTGACAAGCAGGCCTCTCGCCTTGAGCCGCAATGCTGCCGCGTCGGGATCGCCCAGCGCGATGAAGGCCAGCCGGGCTTCGGCATCGGCATCGTCCACCACAACGGCTCCGGCCCGCTCCAGCAACCGCCGCTTCGCCTCACCCGTCTCGCCCTCGCCCAGCAGGATGACAGGCTGCCCGGTCAGGCGGTGGAACAGGGGCAGGCTGTCCATGATCGCGCTCAGTCCAGAAAGTCCGGAACCCGTTCGGCGGCACTGATCGCCGCAGGCAGGATCCGGTCGGCCACCACCGCCCAGTTTTCGCCATCAACCATCACCTCGGCCACGAAACCGCGGCTGTTGTAAGAACTTGCCATGGTCGCGCCATAGGCTCCGGCGGTGCGGAACACCGCCAGATCGCCGGCTTGCAGCGCGTCGGTCTCGCGGTCCATGGCAAAGGTGTCACCGGTTTCGCAGATCGGGCCGACGATGTGCGCGGTCATCTTTTCACCGGTGGGCTGCACCGCATCGAAATCGTGCCAGGCGCCATACATTGCCGGACGGGCCAGATCGTTCATCGCCGCATCGACCACCACGAAGGGCGCCTTGTTGGAACTGCGCTTGACCCGGATCACCCGGGTCAGCAGCACCCCGGCGTTGCCGCAGATCACCCGGCCGGGTTCGAACATCAGGGTCACGTCCCAGCCGGCTGTCGCGCGCGCGACCATTTCGGCGTATTCCTGCGGAGAGGGGTACACCTCGCCCGCCTTGTACGGCACGCCCAACCCCCCGCCCAGATCGGCGTGGGTCACGGCGTGGCCGCTCGCCCGGATCTCCGCGATCAGCGCGCCGACCTTGGCAAAGGCTTCCTCGAACGGTCCAAGCTCGCTCAGCTGGCTGCCGATATGAACCGCCACCCCGCGCATGGCGAGGCCTGGCAAAGCGGCCAGCCGGGCATAGATATCCGCCCCGCGGTCGATTGGCACGCCGAACTTGTTCTCGGCCTTGCCGGTGGAAATCTTGGCGTGCGTACGGGCATCGACATCAGGATTCACGCGCAACGCGCAGGCCGCGGTCAGCCCGCGCTCCGCCGCCAGCGCAGCGAGCTCAATCCCCTCTTCCTCGCTTTCGAGGTTGAACTGGCCGATCCCCGCCTCAAGCCCCTGGATCATCTCGTGCTGCTGCTTGCCCACGCCAGAAAAGACGATGTCCTGCGGCGGCATTCCGGCAGCCAGCGCGCGCGCCAGCTCTCCGCCCGACACAACATCGGCGCCCAGTCCTTCGCGGCTCATCACTCGCAACACCGCCAGATTGGGATTGGCCTTGATCGCAAAGGCGATGTGGACCCGCGGCAGGATTGCCAGGGCATCGCGGAACACCTGCGCGTGGCGTTCCAGCGTGGCGCGGGAATAGATGTAGACCGGGGTGCCGACAGCATCGGCAATCGCGCTCAGCGGCAGGTCCTCGGCGTGAAGCACGCCGTCGCGATAGTCAAAATTATCCATGGGTTCAGGCTCTATTCGTCGTCGGAAGGGGGCAGGTCGAACGGGTCTTCGGTGCGGTCTTCCGACCGTTTTCGAAGCTCGACGCTGCGTTCCGGGGCGGCCTGGGGTGTGGTCTTCAGCAGGGTTTCGGCATCGGGCCGGGTTTCCCGGCCATAAGGAGCGACCGGAAGGGTCTTGCCCGCCACAGGCCTCAGCGGCGCACTCTGCCCGCAGGCGGCGAGCGCGAGAACCAGCACGAAAGCAAACAGGCGGCGCATGATCGGATCACTCCAGCCCCAGCGCAGTGCGCGCTTCGGCGACTCGTGCCCTTACCTGTTCCGGCGCGGTTCCGCCATAGCTGGCGCGCGCCGCGACCGACGCTTCGACAGACAGCGCGGCAAAGATCCGCGCGTCGATCCGGGGATCGATGGCCTGAAGATCGGCCAGCGACAACTGGTCCAGCGCCACGCCGCGCCCCTCCGCCAGCTTGACTGCCGCCCCGGTGATGTGGTGCGCCTCGCGGAACGGAATGTTGGCCGCAGTGACGAGCCAATCGGCCAGATCGGTGGCAGTGGCATAGCCCAGCTCGGCGGCGGCGCGCATCCGCAGCGTGCGGAATGTGGCACCTTCGACCATCCCGGTCATCGCCGCCAGGCACAGCGTCAGCAGTCCGGCGGCTTCGAACACCGGCGGCTTGTCGTCCTGCATGTCCTTCGAATAGGCCAGCGGCAGGCCCTTCATCGTGATCATCAGGCTGGTCAGGCAGCCCACGATCCGCCCGGCATGGCCGCGTACCAGCTCGGCCGCGTCGGGGTTCTTCTTCTGCGGCATGATCGAGCTGCCGGTCGAGAGGCTGTCGGGCAGGACCACGAAACCGAACGGCTGGCTAGCCCAGATGATGAACTCCTCGGCCAGCCGCGACAGATGCAACGCCGTCTGCGCCGTCGCCATCAGGTAATCGAGCGCGAAATCGCGGTCCGACACCGAATCGAGGCTGTTGCGGGTCGGCATGGCAAAACCCAGCGCGCTGGCCGTTGCCGCGCGATCGATCGGAAATCCGGTTCCGGCCAGCGCCGCCGCGCCCAGCGGGCACTCGCTGGCCCGGCGGTGGGCATCGACAAAGCGCGAGCGGTCGCGCCCGGCCATTTCGTAGTAGGCCATCAGATGGTGGCCGAGCGTGACCGGCTGGGCGGTCTGGAGATGGGTGAAGCCGGGCATGATACTGTCGGTGTGTTCACCGGCGCGGGTCACCAGCGCCACCTGCAAGGCGCCCAGCGCCGCGTCGGCGGCCGCGCAGGCCTCGCGCACCCACAGCTTGAAATCGGTCGCCACCTGATCGTTGCGGCTGCGCGCGGTGTGCAGCCGCCCTGCCGCAGGGCCGATCAGTTCGGCCAGCCGGCTTTCGGTGGTCATGTGGATGTCTTCAAGGTCCCAGTTTTCGGGAACGCCGTTGGCTTCGTATTCGGCGGCAACCCTGTCGAGCCCGTCCGCGATCAGCGCCGCATCTTCGGCCGAGACGATCCCCTGCACGCCCAGCATCGCGGCATGGGCCTTGCTCGCAGCGATGTCCTGGCGCCACAATGCCTTGTCGAAGGGGATCGAGGCATTTATCTCACGCATGATCGCCGAGGGCCCGCCCTCGAAC
>JABFRE010000015.1 GCA_013141325.1 Novosphingobium sp. | reverse complement strand
AAAACTGGAGCGGGCGAAGGGATTCGAACCCTCGACCCCAACCTTGGCAAGGTTGTGCTCTACCCCTGAGCTACGCCCGCTCGAACGTCCTGAGCCCGCTGCCAACAAGGCGGAGGGCCGGGGTGGAGGCGCGCCGTTAGCATCGCCCCTAGGGCTTGCCAAGGGGAAAGTTGGCTTTCTGCGGCGGGCGCGCTTTCTCCCTTCACAAATGGGCGCAAAGGCCCACATTGGCAGCAAAGCAACAGCATCGAATGGAGTTTCCCTTGGCGAGCATGGGCCTGAGCCTCGACGAACAGAAAGCGGTCGACCGGTTCCGCAAGACGGTGGTCGAACCCTCGATGACTGCCTTGGTGATCCTTGATTTCTGGGCGGAATGGTGCGGACCGTGCAAGGCGTTGTCGCCGGTGCTGGAAAAGGTCGCAGCGGACTATGCCGACAAGGGCGTGATCCTGGCCAAGATCAATGTCGATGAGGATCAGTTCATCGCCGCCCAGTTCCAGGTCCGCTCGATCCCCACGGTCTATGCGCTGTTCCAGGGCCAGCCGGTCGCCGATCTGACCAGTGCACGCAGCGAAAGTCAGCTCAAGACCATGCTCGACCAGCTGCTGACCCAGCTGCCGGTGCAGGGCGGCGGCGCGGCGGCGCAGGACATCGCCCCGCTGTTGGCAATGGGCGAGGCGGCACTGGCCGACGGCGACGGCGCGCGCGCGGCGAACATCTTCGCCCAAATCGCCGAGATCGCGCCCGACAACGCGGCGGCTCTGGGAGGCGAAGTGCGCGCGCTGGTGCTGGCGGGCGAGCTGGGGCAGGCCGAGGCCGTGCTGGCCGGCTTGCCTGAAGCGATGCGGGCCGACCCGGAGATCCACCGCGCACTGGCCGCCTTCGAGCTGGCCCGCAGCCGCCCCGAAGACAGCGTACTGGCGGCGCTCAAGGCCGCGGCCGAGGCCGATCCGGCCGACATGGCCGCGGGCCTTGCCTATGGCGAGGCGGCCTTTGCCGCCGGCGACCGCGATGACGCGGCCGACACGCTGCTGGCGATGATCGCAGCCGACAGCGAATGGAACGACGGCGCTGCCAAGGCCAAGCTGCTGCAGATCTTCGAAGCCGTCGGGCTGGAGGATCCGTGGGTGACGGCAACGCGCCGCCGCCTGTCGCTGATCCTGTTCGGATAGGGCGGACTGCGCGCCATGCGCATCTCGATCTTTCCCCTGCCCGGCGCGCTCCTGTTCCCTGGATTGCAGCTGCCGCTCCATATCTTCGAGCCGCGCTACCGCGCATTGGTCAAGGATGCGCTGGCCCGCGACCGGCGAATCGGAATGATCCAGCCGCAACGCCCCGAGGAAGGCGCGCCGCTTTACGCAGTGGGCTGCCTCGGCAAGATCGGCGAGGTCGAGGCGCTGGACGACGGGCGGTTCAATCTGGTGCTGGAAGGTGAGACGCGGTTTCGTCTGCTGCGCGAGCTGGATGCCACCACCCCGTTCCGCCAGATCGAAGCCGAGCTGCTGACCGACGACGATTCGACCGCGTTATCGCCAGTTGAGCGCGCCGGGTTCGAACGCGAAGCCCGCCGCTTCGCCGATGCCCAGGGCTATGCAGTGGACTGGGAGGCGGTGACCCGGCTCGACGATCGCGCACTGATTGACGGGGTCAGCCAGATCGCCCCGTTCGACGCTGCCGCCAAGCAGGCCTTGCTGGAAGCCGATACGCTGGGCACGCGCTGCGAACTGCTGGTCCAGCTGATGCAGTTCTTCGGCCGGCGCGACAGCGACGACGGACGGGTTACGCTGCAGTAGCGCGGCGGCGCGCGGCAGCTGCGACGGGCTCAGCCCAGCACCGCCTTCACCCCATCGATGACATACTGCGCAGCCAGCGCGGCGAGCAGCACCCCGAGCAGGCGGGTGATCACGGCTTCGACCTGGATGCCCAGCAGCTTCATCAGCGGCTTGGCAGCGATCAGCGCGACAAGGGTCAGCACCAGCACCGCGGCCAGCGCGGCCAGAATCACCACGGTCTGCTCGGTCCCCTGCGCGCGGCCCATCAGCAGCATGATCGTGGCGATCGAACCCGGGCCGGCGATCATCGGCATGGCCATCGGGAAGACCGAGACGTCCTCAACCTCCGGGGTCGCCTTGATCTTTTCCGCGCGTTCCTCGCGGCGCTGGGTGCGCTTTTCAAAAACCATGTCGAGCGCGATCACGAACAGCATGATCCCGCCTGCGATCCGGAACGAGTTGAGCTCGATATGCAGCGCGCCCAGCAGCTGTTCGCCGAACAGCGCGAACAGCAGCAGGATTGCCGCCGCAATCAAGCAGGCGCGCAGCGCCATTGCGCTCGCCTGGCGGGTGGTCGCGCCGCTGACCAGCCCGGCATAGATCGGGGCGCAGCCCGGCGGGTCGATCACCACGAACAGGGTGACGAAGGCGGAGAGGAACAGATCGAGCAAGGGTACTATTTCGCTTCCGGTTCGACCTGCAGGTCCTGCACGGTGGTCTGTTTGCCGCCGCTCATCAGCGTCACGACAAAGCGGCGCGCGCCGGTGGGGGCAACCGCCACATCCCAGCTGAGCGTGCCATCGTCCGAGGCGCCCGTGCGGTGCGCGGGATCGAAGGGAACCGGCGGTGTCTTGGGCTTCTTCGCCACCTTGCCGCGATAGCCCGGCGGGCAATCGGCGACCTTGGCGACGATCATCTCCGGCGGGTCGAGCGGCATCGGCAGGGCTTCGCCCTGATCGGCCACCCATTTGTACTTGCCGTCCTTCTGGCGCTGCCAGACGGTCGTGAAATAACCGCTGACGCCCTTTTCGCCCTGCCACGCGCCGCGGGTGACCGAGAGGCTGCCATCGCAGCTGGCCCAGACCTGGTGCGGCTGCCAGCTGACGGCGCGGGCCGGATCGGCCTTGCCCTTCAGCCACTGCTGGGCCAGCACCATCTTCGGTTCGAACATGATCGCATCGGGTGTGGCCGTGGCGCGGAAAGCGGTCCACTGGCCCTTTTCCTGCGCGAGCTTAGCGAACGAAATCTCCGCCGCGATCACCGCGCTGGGATTGGCATAGCCGCGCCGCTCGTCGCGCTCACGCGAAAGGGCCGGAGTGGCCAGCAGCGCAAGCGCGGCAGCCAGGAGAATCGGTTTGCTCATAAATACATACTACCGCGCCGTGCCCGCCGGTGCCACATCTTCCAGCACCGGCACGTGGGTGGTGCCGTCCCACAGAGAAATGGCGATGCGCACATCGCCCTGCGCGCTGACCCCGGACGACCAGATCAGCGTCTGATCGCGCGAGGCACCCATCCTGAAATCGGTGCCGACGGCGGGTGCCACGATCGGCAGCGGCGGCGGATGACCACCACAGGCGGCGCGCATGCCCTTGCGGCCAGGGCGGGAAAGCAGGCGCCGGTCAAGCGGGCCGGCATGGCGCAGCAGCAGCTTGTAGGCGCCTGCACCCGTCTGTCCCCAGATCGCTTCGTACCAGCCGCGCTGGCGGGTGCCCGGGATCGACCAGCGGCCGAAGGTTGCGCCCACGGAACCGTCGCAGGCGATCCACGCCTGCTGCGCGCGCCAGCGGGTCGCGACCTTTGGATCGGGCAGACCTTTGCCGAATTCGAGCGCTTTGACCCGGCGCGGCACGAACATCTCGCTTTGGGGCACAGACACGGCGCGCGTGGCGGTCCACTCGCCCGAGCGACGGGCCATCGCGGCGTAGCCATCGTCGGCGGCCACTACCGCCGAGGCGGGTGGTTCCGCCCAAAGCGGAGCTGAAGCAAAGATGAGTGTGATCAGCAGCAGGGCGCGCCCGGCCCCGCTCATCTCACAGCGCCCCGTCGGCCAGCGCCACTCCGGCGTTGCGGTGCGCGGCCACCACGGCGTTGCGCAGCAGCACGGCGATGGTCATCGGCCCGACCCCGCCGGGCACCGGGGTGACCGCCCTGGCCACTTCCAGTGCCTCGGCATAGGCCACGTCGCCGACCAGACGGCCCTTGGCCTGCCCTTCTTCCGGAGGAAGGCGGTTGATGCCCACGTCGATCACCGTCGCGCCCGGTTTGATCCAGTCACCGCGCACCATTTCCGGACGCCCGACCGCCGCCACGACGATATCGGCCCGGCGCACCGCATCGGGCAGGTTTTTGGTGCGGCTGTGGGCCACGGTAACGGTGCAGTTCTCCGCCAGCAGCAGCTGCGCCATCGGCTTGCCGACCAGAATCGAGCGGCCGATCACCACCGCATCGAGACCCGACAGATCGCCCAGCCGATCCTTCAGCAGCATCAGGCTGCCCAGCGGCGTGCACGGGACGAGACCCGGCAGGCCCAGCGCGAGGCGTCCGGTGCTGATCGGGGTCAGCCCGTCGACATCCTTGGCCGGGCTGATCCGCGCGACCACCGCCTGCTCGTCCAGATGGCGCGGCAGCGGCAACTGAACCAGAATTCCATCGACCGCCGGATCGCCGTTCAGCCGGTCGATCAGCGCCAGCAGCGCGTCCTGCGCGGTGTCTTCGGGCAAACGGTGCTCGAAGCTGGCCATGCCGCACAGCGCGGTCTGCTTGGCCTTGGAGGCGACATAGACCTGGCTGGCCGGATCATCGCCCACCAGCACCACCGCGAGGCCCGCCTTGCGCCCGGCCGCCTGTTCGAAGGTGGCGGCAAAATCGGCCACCCGGGCCCGCAGTCCGGCGGCGAAGGCCTTGCCGTCGATCACCGCGCCGCTCATGCCAGGGCCGACACCGCAGCAAAGCCGATCACCCGCGACACCAGCGACAGGCCGAAGATCAGCACCATGTAGGAAAAATCCATGCCCCCGACCGGAGGCATGACCCGCCGGATCGGTGCAACCATCGGTTCGACTATGGCGTTCAGCGCATCCCAAAGGCCTTGGATGAACCGGTTGCGCATCTCCACCACGTTGAAGGCGATCAGCAGGTACAGCACGAACTGGCAGATGATCACCATGCGGATGATCCAGATCAGATAGCCGATCGCCCCAAGCAACGAATATAGCAGCACAGTGGTGTTTCCCTTCGCACGCCGCCCTAGGGCTTCAGCGTGGTGCTTTCAATATGCCAGCGCAGCTGTTCGGCGTCCGCGCCCGGCACGTCGTTCGAGCGGCGCAGCACAACCTCACCGGGGATCCGGCGCTGGCCGTCGATTATCGTGACCGGTACGGAGTAGAACGAGGACCCGGCCGCGCCCTCCAGCTGACCCTTGCCGATCTCCAGATCGGGCTGGACGAGCTTGCCCCAGCTGGCCTTGAACTGATCGAGCGTCATCCCGCTGGCCGCGCCGTGATCCCCCCAATAGCCATAGGCGGTCGCCCAGTCCTTGACGCTGACCGCCTTGGCCCACGCGAACAGCACATCCTGCGGATCGCGCGAGGTTGAGGGCGGAACCGCGCTGGGCAACACCGCCAGCGGCGCGGGGGCGGGCGTAGCGGTGGTGGCGGGAACCGGTTCCTGCTGCTGGCAGGCGGCCAGGACCAGGGCGAGAATCGGCACGGAAATGCAGCGCATGGACTGTCCTCCAGCTGGCGTCGGCAGATGCATCAAC
>JABFRE010000175.1 GCA_013141325.1 Novosphingobium sp. | reverse complement strand
CCTGGGGCGGGGCGCAACGGGGCGCCAAGCGGCTCGACGTCGGCCCGACGGCAACGCTTGCCGTGCCGCTGGGCCCGGTCGGCGGGCGGCTCTCGGCAGACTGGCGGTTCCGGGTGCTCGGCAATGCGGCGCCCAGTTCGGGTCCGGCGATCACGCTTTCCGCCGGATTTTAGCGCTGCCAGCCTTCCCACCAGCGCCCGGCTGGAGTAGGCGGGACGGCAACAGATGGACGTCTACCTTCCGATCGCCAACCTTTCGGTCAACGGCCTTGTCATCGTCGCGCTGGGCGCGCTGACGGGGATTCTCTCGGGCATGTTCGGCGTTGGCGGCGGGTTCCTGACCACCCCGCTGATGATCTTCTATGGCATTCCCCCCACCGTCGCTGCCGCTTCGGCTGCCAGCCAGGTGACGGGAGCCAGCGTTTCGGGGGTCTTCGCCCATTCCAGGCGCGGCGGGGTGGACTACCAAATGGGCGGCGTGATGGTGGCCGGGGGGATCGTCGGCACGCTGATTGGTGCCGGGCTGTTCCGTTTGCTGCAGGAACTCGGCCAGATCGATGTGGTGATCAACCTGCTCTATGTGCTGCTGCTCGGCGGGATCGGCAGCGTGATGGCGCGGGAATCGTGGCAGGCGCTGCAGGCCCAGAAGGCCGGCCTGCCGCTGCCCGCGCGCAAGCGCCGCCACCATCCGATGGTCGCCAGCTTGCCGTTGCGCTGGCGGTTCTATCGCTCGGGCCTCTACATCTCGCCGCTGGCCCCGCTGTTGCTGGGGGTCTTTACCGGGATCCTGACGATGCTGATGGGGATCGGCGGCGGTTTCGTGCTGGTTCCCGCGATGCTCTACATCCTGGGGATGAGCGCCAACGTGGTGGTTGGCACATCGCTGTTCCAGATCCTGTTCGTGACCATGGCGACAACCATGATGCATTCGATGACCACCCGGGCGGTGGACATCGTGTTGGCGGTGCTGTTGCTGATCGGGTCGGTATCGGGTGCGCAGATCGGCGCCCAGCTGGCCCAGAAGCTGCCAGCCGAGCGGCTGCGCTTCGTGCTGGCGGGAATCGTGCTGGTGATCGCCATGCTGATGGCGCTGGGTCTGGGCTGGCGTCCCGACGAAATTTACACGGTGTCCCCGCTGTGAAACGGGCCCTCCTTCTGCTTGTCGCCCTGCTGTTTCTGACCGGCGCGCGCGATCCGATCCTGGTGCCGGAAATTTCGCAGCACGAGATCCAGGTGCGTCAGGGCTTTCGCGGGGCGGACCTGCTGCTGTTTGGCGCGATCCTGACGCCCGAGGGGACGCGGGCCGGGCGCGACTATGATATCGTCGTCGTGCTCAAGGGGCCGACCCGCTCGATCGTGCTGCGCGAAAAGCAGCGGATCGCCGGGATCTGGGTCAATGCCGCCAGCGCCGAATTCCGTTCCGCGCCCACCTTTTTCGCGGTTGCCTCGTCCAAGCCGATCAAGACGATCGTCGATGACAAGACCGCCGCAATCTATGAGCTGGGCCTGCCCTGGCTGCAACTGTCGCCGATCGGTTCGTACAATCCCAAGGATCAGCGCCGGTATTCTGCCGGGCTGGTCGATCTGATGCAGCGCGACGGGCTCTACAAGCAGGACACCCGCGGCGTCACGGTGAGCGAGCAGGTGCTCTATCAGGCCCGCATCGCGCTGCCCTCCAGCGTCCAGACCGGGACCTACACCGCAGAAACCTTCGCCATTAACCAGGGCCGGGTGGTCGCCTCGGCAATTAGCCGGGTGGAGGTCAAGAAGCAGGGGTTCGAACGGCTGATCGCGGTGTTCGCCGAAACCAGCGGGTTCCTCTACGGCCTGCTGGCGGTTGCCATCTCGGTGGCGATGGGGGTTCTAGCCGGGCGACTGTTTGCCCTGATCTGAGCGGATTTGCGGCGGATTTAGCCCAATCTTAACCCGTTTTCCCCTATGTCACGCCTCAAGGCACCGAGGGGTGGCAGGGGACAGCCGTAGCGATGAATGACATGACCTATCAGGGATTTGGCGGCGGGCAGCCGGCTCCGGCGGGCACTGTTCCGGCCGATGTCAGTCAGCTGGCCGATCAGGCTGCGCCGCAAGGGCTGGACAATGCCCGCGAGCCGATCGGCATCGTGCTGGAAATCGCCGGATCGGGCAGCCACATCGCGCTGGACCTGACCCGTCTGCAGGAATGCGCTGGCGACGGGGATCCCTCGGTCGCGCTGGCGGGGCAGGTCGGCAGCCAGATCAAGATCCGGGTGGGGCGCGGCTGGCTGCTCGCCTCGGTGCGGACCCAGCGGCAGGATTCCAAGACCCCCGGCGGGATCATGGCCGCGATCGACTTCCTGGGCGAAGGCGAGGAAGAGCGCCTGACCGGACGGATCCATTCGTTCCGCCGCGGTGTCACCCGCTATCCGATCCCCGGCGCGCTGATCTATCCGGCGACGAGCAACGACCTCAAGCAGATCTACGCCTCCGACGGGCGCCCCAACATCCAGATCGGCACGGTCTTCCCGACCCGCGACATCCGCGCGGGGCTCTACATCGACGCCCTGCTGGGCAAGCACTTCGCCCTGCTCGGCTCGACCGGCACCGGCAAGTCGACCAGCGCCTCGCTGATCCTGCACCGGATCTGCGAACATGCCCCCGAGGGGCATATCGTGATGATCGATCCGCACGGCGAATATGCCTCGGCGTTTCGCACTACCGGCATGATCTTCGACGTGTCGAACCTCAACATGCCCTACTGGCTGATGAACTTCGAGGAACACTGCGAGGTCTTCCTCACCTCCACCGGCAACCAGCGGCAGGAGGACGCCGACATTCTGGCCAAATGCCTGCTGGCGGCGCGGATGAAGAACCGGCTGGCCGAAACCATGGGCAAGCTGACGGTCGATTCGCCAATTCCCTATCTGCTCTCGGACCTGACCACGATCATCCAGAACGAGATGGGCAAGCTCGACAAGGCCACGTCGTCGGCGCCGTTCATGCGGATCAAGACCAAGATTGACGAGCTCAAGGCCGATCCGCGCTATCAGTTCATGTTTTCCGGCATGCTGGTGGGCGATACCATGGCCGAATTCCTGGCCAAGATTTTCCGGATGCCGAGCAAGGGCAAACCGATTTCGATCATCGACGTGTCCGGCGTTCCGTCCGATGTCACCTCCACCGTCGTCGCGGTGCTCAGCCGTCTGGTGTTCGACTTCGCGATCTGGTCGCGCGATGAAAAGACCCGGCCCGTGTTGCTGATCTGCGAAGAGGCCCACCGCTATGTCCCCAACGAGAAGAACGCCGATGGCTCTTCGGTCGGCCGGATCCTCAGCCGGATCGCCAAGGAAGGGCGCAAGTACGGCATCTCGCTGGGGCTGATTACCCAGCGCCCGTCCGATCTGGCCGAAGGCGTGCTGTCGCAGTGCGGCACGATCATCTCGATGCGCCTCAACAACGACCGCGACCAGGCCTTCGTCAAGGCGGCCATGCCGGAAGGGGCCCGGGGCTTCCTCGATTCGATCCCCGCGCTGCGCAACCGCGAATGCATCATCTGCGGCGAGGGCGTGTCGATCCCGATCCGCGTCAGCTTCGACGAGCTGGAAGAGGTCAAGCGCCCGGCCAGTGCCGACCCCTCGTTCGCCCAGTTGTGGTCGAGCGGTGGCGGCGAAGAGGAAATGGTCCAGCGCACCGTTCAGCGCTGGCGCGCCCAGGGGCGCTGACCCGCTCACGTTCCGCGCGTATCACCGTAGAGGTGGATGTGCAGCCGGTCTGACAGACGCAGACCCTGCGCCAGCGCCAAGGGGGCCAGCCAGCGTTCGCGCGCGCGCAGCACGTCGCTGGACACACCCTCCGCCATCAGGAACACCCGCTCGCGCGGAATGGCATGGGCTTCGACCAGCGCGATCGCTTCGCCGACATCGTCGGGCGCGGCAACCACAAACTTAAACCAAACTTTAGGTTCGCGAGCCCAGGCGGAGAGCCGTTCGGAATTCTGTGCCAGATCAACGGGATTGCCCGAATGCTTCAGCTTGGGACTCACGGTGTAATGCGCCACCAGCGGATCGAGCGCGGGGTGCGGCGCCGCGGTGCCGTTGGTCTCGATCTCGATGGCCATGCCCTCCAGCAGCGCCGCCATCCGCGCCAGCGCCGCCCCCTGGAGCAGCGGTTCGCCCCCGGTGATCACCAGCCGGTCCTGCCCCAGGGCCATAATCCGCGCCGCGACTTCGGCCTCGTCCAGCACCACCTGGTTGGCCTTGCGCGGCCAGGCGATGCCGTCGCGGTGGGGCCGGTTGTCGCCATCGAAGCGCCAGGTATAGGCGGTGTCGCACCACAGGCAGGCCAGGTTGCACCCGCTCAGCCGGACAAAGGCGCAGGGCCGCCCGGCAGAGGGGCCTTCCCCTTGCAGTGAGGCGAAGATTTCCGGCTCGCCGGGGGCGGTGGCGGCAAGGGTCAGCGGCATGGGCCGCGCACCGCCGCTATCCCAGCCGCGCCAGGGCCGCAGCCAGCCGCTCCGCCTCGGCGGCATGCAGGGCATGGTCGGCGCGGGCCTTCTCGACCGCTTCGGGCCTGGCCTTTTCGACGAAAGCCGCGTTGGACAGGCGGCCTTCGAGCGCCTTGGCCTCCTTGGTGGAGACTTCCAGCGCTTTGGTCAGGCGGGCCTTTTCGGCGGCGATGTCGATCACGCCTTCAAGGGGCACGATCAGGTTGGCATCGCCGGCGCCGATTTGCATCGCCGCGCCTGCGGGTGCCGGGCGAAAGCGGATACCGTTGAGCCGGGCCAGCCGCTCAATTGCGCCGGGATTGCGCTCAATGACGCCACGGGTCGCTGCGCTTGGCTCGGGCAGATAGGCGTCGAGCTTGGCGCCTGGCGCGATACCCAGCTCGTTCTTGGCGGTGCGCAGATTGCCGATCAGGGCGATCATCCAATCCACCTCCGCCTTCGCCGCCGCATCAACCCCAACCCCCGGCTCGGGCCACTTGGCCGTAATCAGCGGATAGTGCGCGCGATCCCCCAGCTTGGACCACAGCTCTTCGGTCACGAAGGGCATAAAGAGGTGGAGCATGACCAGGATCTGGTCGAGCACCCAACCGGCGACAAGTTTGGTTTCTTCATCGAACGAACCCTTGATTAGCTCGATGTACCAATCGCAGAACTGGTCCCAGACAAAGTGGTACACCGCGTTGGCCGCCGCGTCGAAGCGCAGGTCGGCCATGGCCTTGTCAAGCTCGGCCAGCGTTTCGACCACTTCGCCGATGATCCACTTGTTGACCGCACTGGTGGCGGCGGGGGCCGCAAGCGACGAACTCGCCCCGATCCCGTTGGCCTGGCAGAACCGCGCCGCGTTCCACAGCTTGGTGGCGAAGTTGCGGTAGCCTTCGACCCGGCGCTCATCCATCTTGATGTCGCGGCCCTGGCTTTCCATCGCGGCCATGAAAAAGCGCAGCGCATCGGCGCCGTAGAGGTCGATCAGCCCCAGTGGATCGACCACGTTGCCCTTGGACTTCGACATCTTCTGCCCGTCCGGCGCGCGGACCAGCCCGTGCAGGTACAGCCGCGGCCACGGGTTCTGCCCGGTCATCGCCTGCCCCATCATCATCATCCGCGCATCCCAGAAGAACAGGATGTCGAAGCCCGAGATCAGGAGGTTGTTGGGGTAGTGGCGCTCCAACAAGCCCCTCCCTGTGGGGGAGG
>JABFRE010000086.1 GCA_013141325.1 Novosphingobium sp. | reverse complement strand
ATGCCGATCCACAGGCACAGCCCTACGAGCCCGGTCAGCCCTACGGCCGCCGAGACGTCGCTGGGCGGCCGGGTTCCGGCCACGGATGCGCGCGCGTTCATGCCCCCGCTGGTAATGGCAAAGGGTTAAAGCAGCGGTAATCGCGAGCGGTATTGATCCGTCTGGCAAATGTGCGCGAACTTCCCGAGGCCGCAATATCCAGCCTCGCCCGACTACGCTTCCAAGGCTCGACCGCGAACCAACGCTTCGTTTCGCGCCAACGCTCGACACGCTGTTCAGCATCGCAACCAATCAGCCGCCGTGATGGCCGTAGAGACGAATTCCTGCTTCGCGAAGGTCGTCGATGGTTTTCCCGTCGCCGGGCCGAATGTATGGCTTGGCAGGTGCTGAGTCAGCAGAACAGTGGGCCAGCGATGCCCCTTCTCCCTGCCAAACGACGTTGTAACCACCAGCGGTGTTCATACGAAGCAGCCAAGTTCCGGCGCGTGATACTCTATAGGTATGCTGAACCGTCAGCACCCTGATCCGCTTTGCGGGAAGCCTGCCTTCCAACACGCGCTTCACCTGCAAATCAACAAACCAAGGCCACGAAATGATGATACAATCGCCGACGCAATCCTCGATTTCACTCGGAACCTGATCAACAGGTGTGGCTCTTACTTTCGCATCGTAGCAGTCCGACTGAGCCAGAACAGCCGAAGGTGCGGCAAGGCCGATCAAAATTGCGGCGAACAAGGGCCGTCTCCGGATCACGCACCCCCGCTACACGTGCAAAGATCGACCGTCACCAACTTAGCGGAAGGCGCTGATCCGGCCGCCGTCGTCGAGCACATAGAGCGTGCCGCCCGCGACGATCGGCGAGAGCGTCACCGGCGAGCCAACCTCGGCAAAGCGGGTCGGCGTGCCGTCGGTGACCGAGGCCGAGAACAGCTCTCCGTCCGAATTGGCGAACCACAGCCGGTCGCCGGCCAGCACCGGTCCGGTCCAGAACACCGGGCCGGACTTTTTCTCTTCCTTGTGGAAGCGGGTGAGCTGGGTCAGCCAGCGAACCTTGCCGGTGCTGCGCGCGATGCACAGCAGCTTGGCATCGTCGGTCAGGGTGAAGATCCAGTCGCCCGCCACCGCCGGGGTGGAAATGCCCGCCAGGTTGAGCTCCCAGATCCGCTGGCCGCTGACCAGTTCATAGGCGGCCATGCGCCCGCCCTGGCCCAGCGCGAACACCCGGCCGCGGTCGATGATCGGATCGGCGTCGATATCGGTCAGCACCCCCACCGAGGTCGAGAGCGAGGTCCGTGCCAGGGCATCGGCCCACAGCTGACGGCCGTTCTCATAGCGGTAGGCGACCAGCTCGCCGGTCGAAAAGCCCGCAATTACCGTGCCCTGCCCGGCGGCCGGCGCCGCTACGCCGAACACCCCGGTCTGGCCGCTCGACGCCGCGATGTTCCACTGCACAGCGCCATCGGCGGCGTTGAGCGAGAGGATCTGGTTGTCCATGGTCATCACGAAGACCGAGCTGAACGCAACGGTCGGCGATCCGCGCAGCGGTCCGGCCGGCTTGACCTTCCACAGCACCTTGCCGCTGGTGGCGTCGAGCATCGCGACTTCGCCCACGCCAGTGGTCAGATAGACCTTTCCATCGGCGAAGCTGGCCCCGCCGCCATAGACGGTATTGGCGGCATCACCCTTGACCTCAAAGCTCTGGCTCCAGCGGCGCACGCCGGTCGCGGCGTCAAAGGCGCTGACGACCCCGTCGGTGCCCATCGCATAGAGCTGTCCGCCGCCGACCACCGGCGACGCGGCGAGGCGCTGTTTCTTGCCGGAACCGGCGATCGCGGCCACCCACGAGCGGCCCGGCGCGGCGCCAAGCGCCAGGTTGCCATAGCTTTTGCCGGCATTACCCCCGGCCTGGGGCCAGTCCGCATTGGCCGCAGCCGGCGGCACGATCACCGCGACGCTGGCCAGCGCCGGATCGACCTTGGCCCCCGATTCAACCCGGCTGAGGATCGGAACGCGGTTGCCGACAGTTGGCGTTGAAGGCTTGCCCTTCCCTCCGAACACGCCGCAGCCGGTCAGGCCAAGGACAAGCGCCAGGGCAAGCGGGGCGGCGAAACTGCGGGAAAGCTTGGTCGAAGGCATGCGGATCGAATCCTTGGGTTGTGCTCAGGGTTGCGCGGGGGAGGCGCCGGGTTCGGCAGGCTTGTCGGGATCTTCGCCCGGATCGGCGCCCAGCTGGCCGGCAATCAGGCGCGCACGCGCCCGGAGTGAACTGGGCACGCCCTTGTCCTTGGCCATTGCCGCGAACAGCGGTCCGGCCAGATCGGGTTTGCCCTGCTTGAGATAGGCCATGCCCACCAGTTCGCCCGCGCTGCCGAACCAGGCATTGCCCGGCACCGCCAGCGGTTTCAGCCGGTCAACCACCTGCTGGGGTTGCAGCGCGTCGAAACGGATGGTCATTTCGCGGATCGTGGCAAGGTCGCGGTAGGGCTGCGGGACGCCGCCGTCGGCGGCAATCGCGGAATAGGCCTTGGCCGCGTCCTCGGTCTTGCCCTGCTGCTGCTTGAGCCCGGCCACCAGCATCGCGGCGGCCGCCTTGCTGCCGTCGGAGCCGTCCTTGGCCAGCGCCTCCAGATCCTTGGCAGCAGCTTCGGCCGAAGCCGGCCCGGCGGTGACCTTTTCCAGCGCCAGCACGGTCTTTTCGCTGCGCTCGCCGGCGGCCTGCTTGGCGTTGTGGTCCCAGTAGAGGTATCCCGCCAGACCCAGCAGTCCGGCGGCGATGGCCAGCCCGATCGGCTTACCAAAGCGGGTCAGCACCGAAACCATCTGGTCCTCGCGCAGCGCCTCGTCCACTTCGCGCAGGAAGCCGTCCTGCTGCGCGGCAAGGCGTTCGTTCATCGGGCTTTTCGGGCTATCGGGTGGCAGGGCCAAGATTTCGTGCCTTCGCTGGCTGGTTAACGCGTTGCCGGGTGTTTAGCGGATGGGCGGGCCAATTCAACGCCTGATCTCTGCGTTTCCCCCGCTGAAGGACATGTGAACGGTCGTCACGGGAAACTCGAACGCCCCATCGCGTCGGCATAGACCCTCCGGTAGGCCGCTACCATCGCCGTCTCGTCGTAGTCGGCTTCGGCCCGAGCGCGGTTGGCAGCGCCGATCCGGGCGCGCAGCGCGGGATCGGCCGCCAGCCGCGCCAAGGCCTCGGCCAGCGCCCGATCATCGCCCGGCGCGGCGAGGGCGGGGCGGTTTTCCGCCGAAACCATCGCTTCGACATCGCCGACGCGCGGGCTGACCACCGCCAGCCGTGCCGCCATCGCCTCGACCACCGAGATCGGGAATTGCTCGCTGTCCGACGACAGCGCGAACAGATCGAACAGCCCCAGCGCTTTCGCGGGATCGCCAGCGAAGCCGGGCAGGTGCACCCGGTGGATCACGCCCAGCCGCTCTGCTTCGGCCCGGATCGCCTCGCGCTCGGGCCCCTCGCCCAGGATCACCAGCTGCCATTCGGCGGGCAGGCCGGAAAAGGCCCGGACCAGCCGGGGCAGGTTCTTGACCGCCCGCAGCCCGGCCAGCGTCCCCAGCCACAGCTCGCCCTTGCGCTTGATCAGGCGCGGCAACACGTCAGGACGCGCCTTGCCGCCATAGTCCCGGACCGGCACGCCGTTGGCGATCCGGTGGACCATCCGGCGGGGCTGATGCCATGCCTGACGGGCGATCGTTTCCAGCCGCCGCGACGGCACGACAAGTCCTTGCGCCCGGTGCAGAGCGACGCGGCGGTACCAGTTGCGCATGGGCTTGAGCCGCTCGGCCTCGTCCTGGTTGAAACCGTCCTCGTGGTGGATCAGCGGCGGCAGCTTCAGCGCCTGGGCGAACACCGTGTGGGCCAGCACCGCGTCCATCGCCCCCCAATTGTAGGTCAGTATGAGATCGTGACCGCGCATGGCCTGCGCCAGACCCTGCAGGCGACGCGGAAAGGGGCGCCCGGCAAGCGGGGGAAAGTCGTCGGGGTAATGAACCGTCAGGCCGGCGTCGATCGCCGCAGCGGCGCCCATTTCCCCCGGCACCGCCGAAACCACAGTATGTTCGATCGCGCTGCCGAAGGCGTTCATCAGCTTGGCCGCGCGCAGTTCCTTGCCGCCCGGCGCGAAGCTGGAATGAAGATGGAGCAGGCGCAGCCTGCCGCCCGGCGCGCTCATCCCACCCGCGCGAGCAGGCGGTCGATCGCCGCCACCGCCTCGGGCTCGTCAAGCATCGGCGCGTGGCCCACCTGCGGCACGGTCACCGCTTCGGCAAGGGGCAGCATCGTTGCCATCCGGCGGTGGACATCGGGCGCCAGCACGTCGGACAGTTCGCCGCGCAGCAGCAGGCTGGGCACTTTCTTCAGCGCGGCGATCCCCGGCCACAGATCGACCCCGGCAACCCCCTGCGGCTCGGCAAAAGGTTCGGCGATCTTCATGTCGTAGTCGAAATGGATCCGGTCGTTGCTGCCCAGCACCATGCAGCGTTTGGCCATGGCCAGCCAGTCGGCGATGGCATAGCCGGGGAAGGCGGGGCCTTGCGTTTCCTGCAGCGCCCGCGCCGCGTGCATCCAGGTCGGGAAACTGCGCCCTTGCCCGACATAGCTGCGGATCCGCTCCAGCCCCACCGGATCCACTTCGGGCCCGACATCGTTGAGCAGCACGCCGGCCAGCCGCTGCGGCGCAGTCATCCCGATGATCATGGTCAGCAGGCCGCCCAGCGAGGTACCAAAGGCCACAACCCGATCCAGCCCTTCCTGGGCGAGCAGCTCGCCAAGATCATCCGCGTATTGCAGCGGCGTGTAGCTGGCGGAATCCTTGGCGTAGGCGCTTTCCCCGCGCCCGCGCAGATCGACGCACAGCACCCGCCAATCGCCCGCCAGGCGCTCGGCCACATGGCTGAAATCGCGCGCGTTGCGGGTCAACCCGGGAAGGCACAGCACCGGCGGCCGGTCGGCCCGCCCGGCGTAGTCGCGAAAGTGCAGCTTGAGCCCGTCACGGCTCGTCCAGAAGCGATCGGCGTATCCGCTCATGAGAATCGGGAAATGTCCTTGGTCGCGCGGCTTGTGCGAATGAATGTTCGCGGCCACTATTGCCCGATGCGCGCCGAACCGCAAGCCGCCCCCTGCATTCCGGACCCCGTGATCCTCGATCTGGCCCCGTGGCTGGCCGACCCGGTGCATCCGGCACCGTTCCCCGCGGCCGAACTGCGCTTTCGCAACCGGCGCTGGGACGGGTCGGTCGGTCTGGACGGACTGGACGATTCGCAGTGGGTCGAACACTTCGCCCGCTTCGCCCCGCTGCCCGGCAACCTGCCGCAGCCGCTGGCCCTGCGCTATCACGGCCACCAGTTCCGCGTGTACAATCCCGAGCTTGGTGACGGACGCGGGTTTCTGTTCGCGCAGCTGCGCGATGGGCACGGCCGTCTGCTCGATCTGGGCACCAAGGGATCGGGCCAGACCCCGTGGAGCCGCGACGGCGACGGGCGGCTGACGCTGAAAGGCGCGGTGCGCGAAATTCTCGCGACCGAGATGCTCGAGGCACTGGGGGTGAACACCAGCAAGACCTTTTCGGTGATCGAGACCGGCGAAGAGCTGTTCCGGCAGGATGAGCCTTCCCCGGCCCGCTCCGCCGTGCTGGTGCGGCTCAGCCACGGGCATATCCGGATCGGCACGTTCCAGCGGCTGGTCTACCTGGACGAGCC
>JABFRE010000148.1 GCA_013141325.1 Novosphingobium sp. | reverse complement strand
TATGCGCGGCGTCTATCAGCACTGTGGCGAACAGCATCTGCATCGCTACCTTGCCGAGTTCGACTTCCGGTATAACAACCGGGATGCGCTCGAAGTGAACGACAAGCGTCGCGCTGATCGCATCCTCTTGGGTGCAGTCGGCAAACGCCTCACTTATGAAACGACTTGTGCGGGGGTCTGATGCCGAAGAAAAAGCTGAAAGAGAGCGCATCCGAGCAAGCGGCCCGGTTCCGAGAGGAGGTCGAAAGGCTGGTCGCCGCTGGCGAACTAAACCCCACCGAGGCAGATAAGGCGCTAGACGAACTTGTGCGGACTTCATCTACTCTGACGGCCCCATAGAGTGTCGGAGTTTGATGAAGTCCGTCAGCAAATTGATTGGGCAGAGTCTCGCATAGAATCTGCTAGGGTCGAGATCGCCAGATACATTCAGGATGACGCATTCCGACTTCAGGAAGATGTGAACCCTCAGACTGGCGAGCACGTGCGAAAGATCGTTCTTGTCAAGGATGTTCCCATCTCGGTTAAAGGCAATTTGCGGAATGCAGTCGTTGACTTGAAGCATTCCTTCGACATGACCCTCCATGCAGCTACCCGCGCGCTGGGGAACAGCAGGTTTGATAAGAATTTCCCGTGGGCAGATAGCCCCATGAGTGTTCGTGGCATTGTCGATAAATGGCAATGCAAGGCGAATACCGCAGTCGCTCAAGCAATCATCGACGAAATCTGGAGGCAGGAGCCATACGCTACTGGAGAAGGCTACACCGGAGGAGATGATCTTGCGAGAGAAATCGCCAAGATGGCTAACAACAAGCATTCCATCGGGATTGGCGCATCCGCACAAATTTCGAGCATATCGATTGGTAAAATCCACATCGACAATGCTCGATCGTTTAGCCTTTTCCAGGGGTGGAACCCGAAGAAAAAGGAAATGGTACTTTCTCGCCATATCGGGGTTGTAAGTTACGATAATCCCGACGCGACCGGTGACGTAGTTTTTGAGCGCGTTGGTAGGCTTGGTCCACTTTCCGCCGTTACCACTGCTCTGCACTTTCTTGAGCGAGCAAAGCTCTGCGTACAGGGATTCGAGAGCGTCGTCCGCGCCAGCAAAGGGTGATGCGCTAGTCATCTAGCACCCCCGATCCATCTTGGGTACGCTTGGTATAATAATGCCTTTAATTTCTGCTGGCGGCCGGCTCCCGCGATGGTGGCGGCGCGGAGCGAAGGGTTCCGCGCCACAAGGGGGAATGCCATGAACCTGCCCAAAATCGACCTTGGTTCGCTGCCCGATCTGGATGTCCTGACCGGTGTCTTCGGAAGCCTGACAAAACCGGCCCAGGCGCTGGTCACCGACGACACCATCGTCGTCGTGATGACCTTCGTTTACGAAATCACCAATCCCTGATCGGGGCGCGTCCGGATGCTGATCAGACCGGAATTGCAGGCGCTGCGGAGCGACGATGCTCCGCAGCGCCGGGCCCAGACCGCGCTGGGCGCGGTCTTCGCCGCTTGGCGTGCGACCCCGGCGGCGTTGACCGCCGAGCAAGAGCTGGTCCGCTTTGCCGACGGTTCGGCGCTTGAGGATCTGCCGCTGCTGGCCGAGCTTTTCACGCCCGGCGATCCGGCCGCAGCGCAGTTCTGTGCTGGCCTGGTCGAGGTGATCCTCGCCCGGTTGGCCTGCGATCCACTTGGCCAGTCTCCGCTGCGCCACTTCACCGATGACACGGTCACCGCGCTGACCGTCCTGCGCTGCGGCACCACCACGCTGACGCTGCAGGCGATCGACGGCGCAGGATTGGCGCGCCGACCTGCGCCGGTGTCTGCCGCGTTCACCCCCAGTGAAACGTGGGAACACGTGCTGGCGGGGGAAGCCGAGGCCGAGACAATCACGATTGCCGGCATCGATGCGCGCCGGGCCCAATTCGTCCGCCGACCGCTGGATCTGGCACCGGGTTGTGTTCACCACCGGACCGGAACCCGCGAAGTGGTGATGCTGCGTGCGGTGGCGCGCACGCTGGTCTCGCTAAAGCTGCAGCGCCGTCTTCCGTGCAGCGCGATCACCTACGAATACGCGCTGGACGATGGCATGCTGCTGCATCAGGCGGCTGGCAGTCCGCGCGACAGCCGGCTGGAACTGAGCGCAGCTCTGCTCGGACGGATGGGGCGGACCGACGCCGCGCCGCTACTGGCTGCCATGGCCGAGGAACGCGGCGAAGCCTCGCTGCGCTGGCAGGCGCTGCGCGAATGCCTGGCGCTCGATACCAAGCAGGGCTTTGCCGCTCTGGCGCGAATCGCGGGCCGGCGTGCCGACCCGCTGGCCCACCCCGCAGGAGCGCTGCGCGAGCAGCTTATCGAACATCACCCCCAACTGAGCGAGGTGGGCCCATGCCCCGCGTAATCGACATCGCCGATCCGGCGCAGACCAGCCTGGCCGAATGCTGCGCCGTGCTGGGCGCGCGTGGCTTCGATCCGCACGATGAGGAGAGTCTGGCGCATGCGGCGCTGTGGCTGCGGCGGCTGGGCAACAACCGTGACTTCCTGGGGGACCTGATCATCGAGGAACTGGCTTCGCGCCACCGCGACGACGTGCTCGACAATACCTATGGCCCGCAGGTGATCATGTTGGCGCCGCCCAACGGCAGCTTCTTCATCCGAGCCAACCTGTGGCCTTCGCTGGACGAGCACATGGTACGCGCGTCGGGCGGGGCCTCGTTCGTCTATGGCCTGCCGCACGATCACAACTTCGATTTCCTGACGATCGGCTATTTCGGGCCCGGCTATTGGAGCGACTATTACGAGGTCGACTACGACGAGATCGTCGGCTGGCGGGGCGAGCCGGTGCCTTCGCTCCGCTTTATCGAACGCGCCCGGCTGGAAGAAGGCAAGATCCAGCTCTACCGCGCGCACATCGATGTCCACGCGCAGCTTCCGGCCGATGCCTTGTCGGTCTCGCTCAACATCATGCACACCACCGGCGCGCAGGGTTGGCTCGATCAGTACCGGTTCGATCTGGAGCGGCGCGAAGTGGGGGCGATCGTCGCACCCGGGCCAAGCGAGGCCTTCCTGAAGGTGGCGATCGGGCTGGGCAGTCAGGAGGCGCTCGACCTGGGCCACCGCTTCGCCCGGCGTCATCCCAGCGACCGGCTGCGGCTGGCGGCGTGGGACGCGCTGGCCGCGCGCGAGAGTGATGCCGGGGCCAGAGACGCACTGTGGCGCGAGGCCGAAGGATCGGGCAGCCGGCTGGTCGAAATGGAAGCGAAAGCGCGGCGTGCGGAACTCGCCTAGCTAGCTATGGTGGCCGGTGCGGCTATTCCGATCAGAAACACCACCATGAGCGTGTAGCACCCGGTCCGCACAGGCTTCGGGAGCAACTGTACGACTTCGTTGAAGATTCCCTCGAGCAGCCACATCTCGGACCCGCTCACCCAAACCCGCCGGTCAGCGCGTCGATTCCGGCTTGCAGGATCACCGCGGCCGCCGCCGCGTCGATCCGGCTCGCGCGCCTGGCGCGGCTCATGTCCTGGGCGATCAGCGCGCCTTCCGCGCTGGCGGTGGACCAGCGCTCGTCCCACAGCAGCACCGGCAGCTCAAGCGCTTCGGCGACGTTGCGGGCATAGGCCCGGCTCGACTGGCTGCGCGGACCCTCGCTGCCGTCCATGTTGAGCGGCAGGCCGGTCACCACGCCCTTTATCGCGCGCTCGGTGACAAGCGCGGCCAGCGCCGCCTTGTCCGCGCCGAACTTGCCGCGCTTCAGCGTCTTGCCGGGCGAGGCGAAGCGCCAGCCGGCGTCGCAGAACGCGGTGCCGATGGTCTGGGTGCCGAGATCCAGCCCCAGCAGTGCGCCGCCGCCGGGCAGCGCCGCCCGGAACTCCTGCGCCGAGGTGGTGACTAGCGGTGCCACGCGGTTGCCCGGGTCAGGAAGTCGGCGCGCAGATTGCTCCAGAACAGCGGGTAATCGTAGACGTGATAGTTGCCGCCGGGCAGCACGAACGGCCCCATATCCGGCCCCGCGCCGATCCGCAGCGTGCCATCGGCAGCGCAGCGGGCTCCGGCCAGCGCGGGTGTCACCTTGGCATGTTCCAGCTTCATGTCGGGAACGATCCCGCCCCGGTTGGCGCTGGCGGGTGCGGCGCCGCCGACCCCGCCGGTCAGCGGG
Source organism: Novosphingobium sp. (assembly GCA_013141325.1). GTDB lineage: Bacteria > Pseudomonadota > Alphaproteobacteria > Sphingomonadales > Sphingomonadaceae > Novosphingobium. Next base: position 1,626 of record JABFRE010000148.1, on the reverse strand, counting down.
TTGGAGCAGAGATAGCGCGCGGCGCTGCCCTTGACGCCGTCCGCTCCGGCGAAGCGTTCATAGGCTGCGCGCATCATCGCCGTATCGGCATCGTCTGCGAACGAGAGATAGCTGATCACGCAGCCGGTCTGATCCGGTGCGGCGCAGGCGGGCAGGCCCATCGCGGGCAGATCGCTGCCGGTTTCGACCAGCCAGCCGATCGCATAGACCGCCACGATCCGCCGGGCGAGCGGCGAGCCCTTGATCTTTTCAGCCAGCAGTCGCTTGAGATGGAACGATCCCTGGCTGTGTCCGGCCAGCACGATCGGACGGTCCTTGGGGACAGCGGCGATGAAGGCATCAAAAGCCTCGGCCACATCGCGATAGGCCAGATCGAGTGCCTGTTTGGCCTCTGCCTGATCGGTAACGAAAGCCCCGAATGTTGCCTGGCGATAGCGCGGGGCCCAGATTTCGCCCGAACGGTTGAACACGCTGGCTTCGGCACGGACCATGGCATCGGCGATCCGCCGCGCATCGGGATCGTCCAGCGGGGCGTTCCAGTGGTCCTTCTTGAGATAGCTGGTTGGGTGGACGAAGAACACCGAAACGGCTGGCCCCGGGGGATTGTCCTTCACGCCATCGGGGAGCCACTGCGCGGGATTGGTTCCGGTGATGCCGGGCCGCGCCAGCCACATCGCCGGATCGGCATAGGCGTTGGGTGTCAGCGCGGCCTGGGGTTCGAAGGTGCCCCCGGGGGTGAAGCTCAGCCGGGTCAGCTGTTCGGGAAAGGCCTGCAGCGCCACGCGCCCGCCGATGTAGACGACGATGCAGAACGCGATGAAGTACAGGAACTTGCGCGCCATGGCTCAGGTCGATGCTTCGTTGCGCTTGGAGCGGTGCTCGAGCATCACCTTGATCATCGCCACGAGCGGATCGGCCAGCGCGAGGCCGAGGATGCCGAACAGCGCCCCCATGATCAGCTGCGCCCCCATCACCAGCGCCGGGGCCAGATCGGCGGTCTTCTTGGCGATCATCGGGACGATGATGTTGCCGTCCACCGTCTGCACCACGAAATAGACGACGATGCAGTAAATCCCCATGTTGGTTCCGCCCGAAAAGCCGACCAGCACCATCAGCAGCCCCGAAATCGGCGCGCCGATGTTGGGCAGGAAGGCCAGGAGGCCGGTCAGCAGTCCCAGCAGTGCAGCCATCGGCACGCCGTATATGCCCAACATGATCCAGGTGGCGACGCCCTCGACCCCCATCCCGATCAGCCGCCCGAACAGCAGGCGGCGCAGCGTCTTGCCCATCACGGTGGCGGTGTGCTGGAAGTGCTCGCGCTCGCCCGCCGGCAGCAGCCAGGCGAAGCCGCGGCGGTAGAGATCGGGTTCCACCGCGAAATAGATCCCCAGCACGCCGATCAGGAAGGCGGTGGTGAACCCGCCCAGCACCCCGCCCAGTGCGCTGGTCACCTGGCCGATGCTGCCGAGCAGCTTTTCCACCAGACTTTGCACCGATTGCACGTCCACAGCGGCGCCGTGCGCGGCCAGCCAGGCCAGCGCCTTGCCGATCTGCACCTGGATCACCGCCGGCAGCTGCGCCGCCTGGATCGCGATCTGCGATCCGGCGAAATAGACCACCCAGGCC
>JABFRE010000174.1 GCA_013141325.1 Novosphingobium sp. | reverse complement strand
GGGTCGGCACGTCGGTCGCAATGCTGATCGTGCCGTTCCACGCCAGATAGCCGACCAGCGCGGCTCCGCCGAGCAGGGTCAGCATGGCCGTACCGAAAATGGCGCGCAGCGAAGTTCCCCGGCGCGGCGGCGTCAGCGGGGAACGGGTGTACGGATCATCGGGCATGCGCAGTCGGTAGTCCTGTCAATCGCGACCTCGTGGCCCGGGGTCTTGGCACATCTGCAGCGCCAAGGCCAGCAAGGCCTTGTCATTGGGAACCGTGGCCACGGCCACCTCGCTCCAGCCGTCGCCTGCCGCCTGGGCGATCCGCGGGCTGAGCGCGATCAGCCGCAGCAGCGAGCGGCGGATCCCGTGGGTCACGCACTGCGCGGCAAGATGCCGGGCGGCTTCGGCCGAATGGAGCGCGATCATCGCCGGTGCACGCAGCAGCGCCGCCAGCTCCGGCGGCAGGGCGCGGGGCACGCTGGCATAGACCACGCGCTCGTCCATGGTCACGCCTTTGGGCAGGGTCAGCGGCACCCGCTCGTCCCCGGCGAGGCGCAGCAGGCGGCGATGGGCGGGGTCCAGTTCTGCGAGCAGCGGCTGCATCCCGCCGCTGCCGGTGGCGGCGATGGTGAACCCGGCCTCGCGCGCGGCGGCGGCGGTGGTTTCGCCCACTGCATAGACCGGCAGGCTGCGTAGCGCCGCCAGGCCCCGTCCGGCGTGGCGAAAGACATTGCCGCTGCCGCCCAGGATCGCGTCGAACTGACCCGGCGCGGGGGCTTCCCAGCTGCGCGCCACCACTTCGAACAAGGGGAACCCGTGCGTCTCCAGCCTGACCGCCCGCGCCGCGTGGAGGCTGGCGGTGCAGCCCGGTTCGGGACGGATGACGACCAGTGGGACCATCGGCTCAGCCTCCTTCGGGGCCGGAAAAGTGCGCGCGGATCGCGGCGCTGGCCTGCGCCAGCAGATCGGCAGCGAGCGCGGCGGGCCCGGCGTGGTCGCCCGGGGCAAAGCGGTGCTCGGCGTCCACCCGCTCACGCCCGTCGGGGCTGAAGATCGCCGCGCGCATCGTCAGATCGGTGCCGGCCGCCTGGGTCAGTACCGCTATCGGGCTGTGGCAATTGCCCCCCAGCGCGGCGAGCAGCGCACGCTCGGCCATCACCGCATGGCGGCTCGGGAGGTGGTCGATACCGGCGAGCAGCGCGCGAGTGGCGGCATCTGCGGTGCGGCATTCGATCGCGATGGCACCCTGACCCGGCGCGGGCAGCCAGTGCTGCGGATCGAGCGGAGCGCCGACCCCGGTCTGCCCCAAGCGGTTGAGCCCGGCGGCGGCGAGCAGGGTGACCTCGGCCTCACCGGCGTCCAGCTTGGCGAGGCGGGTCTGGACGTTGCCGCGAAACATCACCACGCTGCAATCGGGGCGCAGGTGCAGTGCCTGTGCGGCGCGGCGTGGGGCGCTGGTGCCGATCCGGGCGCCGGGCGGAAGCGCGGCCAGCGAGGCCGCGCCTACCAGCACGTCGCGCACGTCTTCACGCGGAAGCACGGCCGCGATCGTCAGCCAGTCGGGGCGCTCGGTCTCCACGTCCTTGGCCGAATGGACCGCAATGTCGATTTCGCCGCCCAGCAGCCAGGCGTCGAGCTCCTTGGTCCACAGCGCCTTGCCGCCGATCTCGGCCAGCGGGCGGTCGAGCACCTTGTCGCCGCTGGCGGTGACCGGAACGATCACCACCGCCAGCCCCGGATGCACCGCCAGCAGCCGCGCGCGCGTCTCCTCGGCCTGGGCCATGGCCAGCGGGGAACGGCGCGTACCCAGACGCAAGGATTGTTCAGGATGTGGACTCGAGGACATGGCCGCTTGTGCTAGTGCGCAATGTCATTAAGGGAAAGTGGGGATGGGGTTGGTCCTCGGAATAGAATCGTCGTGCGACGAAACCGCGGCGGCGCTGGTGACCAGCGACCGGCGTATTTTGGCGCAGCGGATCGCCTCACAGGACGATGAGCATCGCCCCTATGGCGGGGTCGTCCCCGAAATCGCTGCGCGCGCCCATTCCGAGCGGCTGACCCCGCTGATCGCCGCCACCCTGGCGGACGCCGGGCTTGGGCTGGACGCGGTCGATGCGATTGCCGCCACCGCCGGGCCGGGGCTGATCGGCGGGGTGATGGTCGGGCTGGTCACTGCCAAGGCGCTGGCCCTGGCCGCGCACAAGCCGCTGATCGCGATCAACCATCTGGAAGGCCACGCGCTGTCCCCCCGGCTGGCCGATCCGGAATTGCAGTTCCCCTATCTGCTGCTGCTGGTTTCGGGCGGGCATTGCCAGATTCTGATGGTCGAAGGCGTGGGCCGCTACCGCCGCCTCGCCACCACCATCGACGATGCGCTGGGCGAAGCTTTCGACAAGACTGCCAAGATTCTGGGGCTGGGCTATCCCGGCGGTCCCGCAGTCGAGCGCCTGGCGCGCGCGGGCAATGCCAAGGCTGTGGCCCTGCCGCGCCCCTTGCTGGGCACCGCCGAGCCGCACTTCAGCTTCGCGGGGCTCAAAAGCGCGGTGCTGCGCGCGAAGCAGACCGCACTTCATGCCGATGCCGACATCGCCGCCGCGTTCCAGCAGGCAGCGATTGACTGCGTGATCGACCGCAGTCGCCGCGCGCTGCAATCCGCCGATATGCCCACAGCGCTGGTCGTGGCCGGCGGGGTTGCTGCCAACCAGGCCATGCGCCGCGCTCTTGAGGCACTGGCCGGTGAATTCGGCCTTCCGTTCGTCGCCCCGCCGCTGGCCCTGTGTACCGACAACGCGGCGATGATCGCCTGGGCCGGGATCGAACGGCTGGGTCAGAACGATCCGCTCGATTGCGCCGCCCGCCCGCGCTGGCCGCTTGATCCGGACGCCGCCCCGGCGCGCGGGGCGGGGGTGAAGGCATGACCATCGGGGTAATCGGTGCGGGGGCCTGGGGCACGGCGCTGGCCCAGTCCATGGCCAGCGACGGCAACCATGTGGTGCTGTGGGCGCGCGAGGGCGAGCTGGTGGACGAGATCAACCGCGCCCATACCAACAGCCTGTTCCTGCCGGGCGCGAGCTTGTCTCCCGCGATTAGCGCCACCGCGTCGCTGGGCGATCTGGCGGCGCTGCCGGTGCTGCTGGTGGTCACCCCGGCGCAGCATCTGGCCACGGTCCTGTCAGGTTTGCCGCAGGCCCCGCGCGATCTGGTGCTGTGCTCCAAGGGGATCGAGGCGGGAACCGGGCGGCTGATGGCCGATGTTGCGGCCGAGGCTGCCCCTGCAGCCCAGATCGCGGTGCTGTCGGGTCCGACCTTTGCCCACGAAGTCGCTGCCGGGCTGCCCACCGCAGTCACGCTGGCCTGCGGTGGGGGCGAGGCGCAGTGGCAGCGGCTGGCGCCCGCGCTGTCGCGCCCGGCGCTGCGACCGTACTATTCGGACGATGTCACCGGGGCGGAAATCGGCGGCGCGGTCAAGAACGTGCTGGCGATTGCCTGCGGGGTGGTCGAAGGGCTGCGGCTGGGCCAGAACGCCCGCGCCGCGCTGATCGCGCGCGGCTATGCGGAGATGCTGCGCTTCGGTCTGGCTCGGGGCGCGCGGGCCGATACCCTGGCCGGGCTGTGCGGGCTGGGCGATCTGGTGCTGACCTGCTCTTCCACATCCAGCCGCAATTTCTCGCTCGGCAAGGCGCTGGGTGAGGGGAAGAGCGTGGGCGACGCGCTGGCGGACAAGACCAGCGTTGCCGAAGGCGCCCACACCGCCCCGATTCTGGCCGAACTGGCCCGCCGCGAGAGGGTTGCCATGCCGATCGTCGAAGCGGTCTGCCGCCTGCTCAGCGGCGCGGCCCCGGCCCCCGCAGTGGTCGCCGATCTGCTGGCCCGCCCACTCAAGGCTGAAGGGCCGAGCCTGTGAGCCCTGACCCCGCCGCTCTGCCCGATGGCGCCCAGGCTCAGAATCAGAGGGATATTCAGGCGCTGGCCAAGGGCGGGCAGACCAATTTCCTGGGGTTCCTGCTGCGGCTGGCCGCGCGGATGCCGTTCCTGTTCATCGCCGGGCGGCTCTATGGGGCGGAGGCGCTGGGGCGCTTCGCCTTGGCGCTGGTGGTGGTCGAACTTTCCGCCCAGCTCTGCACGTTGGGACAGAAGCGCGGGCTGGCGCAGCGGCTGTCCGAAGAGAAGGATCATCCGGCTAACGTCGTCGCCGATGCCATGCTGCTGGGCGGATCGCTGGCCGTGCTTGCCACGGTGGTCATCTATCTGGTCCCCGATGTGATGTTCAACGGCGCCTGGACCCAGGCCGAACGGCTGATCGTGCTGGGGATCCTGCCGCTGACCCTGACCGAGATCGCGCTGGCAGCGCTGGCCTATCGCTATGATATCGGCGCATCGGTCCGCTCGCGCGCGGTGGTGGAACCGTGGACGCTGTCGATCATGTCGGGGGTGCTCTTTTTTGTTGATCGGCAGGCCGGGCTGCTGATCGCCTACAACCTGTCGGTGGCGGCCGCCGCCGTGGTGGCGCTTTGGCCGCTGGTCAGGACCTATGGCCTGCCGCAGGACTGGCATCCCCACCCGCTCAACATCGGGCGGATTGCGCTGGCCAACCTGCCCTTGGCGGCGGCCGATGCGGTGGAATGGGGCACCCGCCGGTTCGACATCTACATTCTGGGATTCTTCGCAGGAGACACTGCGGTGGGGGTTTATTACGTGGCGCAGCAGATTGCTTCGCTGCCGCAAAAGCTCAAGACCAGTTTCGAGCCGATCCTGGGTCCGGTGATCACCCGCAACCTCAAGGACAAGAACTACGACGCGATCGCCAGCCAGGTCTGTCAGGTCGGTTTCTGGATCACCGCCGCGCAGGCCGGGGTGGCGCTGGGGCTGGGGATTCCGGGCGAAGGGGTGATGGGGCTGGTCGGGCCGCTGTTCGTGAGCGGCACGGCGGCGCTGTGCTTCCTGCTGGCGGCCGAAGTGCTGGCCGCCACCGCCGTGGTCAGCGAAGCGGCGCTGATCTATGTCGCGCGGATGCAGAACCTGTGGGTTTCGCTGGCCACTCTGCTGGTACAGGCGCTGGCCACGGTCGGCCTGATCAAGCTGGTGACGATGCTGGGCTATGGCGATTATCACCGTGCGGCGATGGCCGGGGCGGGGCTGATGGTGGCGCTGGGGCTGGCCTCGTGGGTCAAAGCGCTGTTGCTGGGGCGGATCCTGCGCCAGCCGATCAACAACTGGCGCTGGCCGCTGGTCTGGGCGGCGGTCCCGGCCGGACTGGTGGGCTGGGCCGCCACCCGGTTCCTGCCCGAATGGGCCGAACTGGCGCTGGGCATGCCCGCGATCCTGTTGGTCTATGGCTATGTCATCTGGCACAAAGGCTTCGGGTCCGAAGACCGGGTGCTGTTCCGCCGCAACGTCGGCGCGTGAATGAAGTGAGGAGGAGCCAGCAATGCTCGATCTGATCCAGACCAACTGGGTGGCCTTTGCGGCAGTGCTGGCGGTGGCGCTGCTGATCGCCGGATGGCTGCTGCGCCGCGCGACCAGTGCGCCACGCGTGCGCGAACACCGCCCCGATGTGCTCGACGAAGGCCAGGCGCCCGCCCAGCGCAACCAGGCACTGATCGACGCCGCCCCCGCCGCGCAGATCGTCACCCCGCCGCCGTTCAGCGGGGCCATGGCCGGGCTGGGCGAAGTGATCGCCGTCACCGCGCAGGACGAGGTGGAGGAACTGGAAGCCCGCGCCGCGGAAATGGAAGTGGTGCCCGAGGTGGAAGAGGCGCCGGAACCTGCGCCCGCGCCCGCGCCCGCGCCTGAACCGGAGCCACCGGTGGCGCGCGCTCCGGTGCCAGAACCGCAGCCCAGCCC
>JABFRE010000060.1 GCA_013141325.1 Novosphingobium sp. | reverse complement strand
CCCACAGCCGCGCGGTGGCGTGGTAGGGGTTGCCTTCGTCTTCGTATTTCTGGCGGATCGGGGCCTTGAACGCCTCGGCCTGTTCGGGGGTCCAAGTCTCGGCATCGCGGTGGACGGTGGCGAGCACCGAGGCCGCCTGCTCGCCGCCCATCACCGAAATTCGGGCGTTGGGCCAGGTGAACAGGAAGCGGGGCGAATAGGCTCGTCCGCACATGCCGTAATTGCCCGCGCCAAAGCTGCCGCCGATCAGCACGGTCAGCTTGGGCACGGTAGCGGTGGCGACGGCGGTGACCAGCTTGGCGCCGTGCTTGGCGATGCCTTCCGCCTCATACTTGCCGCCGACCATGAAGCCGCTGATGTTCTGGAGGAACAGCAGCGGGATTTTCCTCTGGCAGGCGAGCTCGATGAAGTGCGCACCTTTGACTGCGCTCTCGCTGAACAGCACGCCGTTGTTGGCGAGCACAGCCACAGGCATGCCCCAGATATGCGCGAAGCCGCAGACCAGGGTGCTGCCGTAATGCGCCTTGAATTCATGGAACTCGCTGCCGTCGACCAGCCGGGCGATCACCTCGTGGACGTCATAGGGCGCGCGCACGTCTTCGGGCACGATCGCGTAGAGGTCCTCGGCATCGTACTTGGGCGCGCGCGGGTCTTTCAGCGGCAGGCCGTGTTCGTGGCGGGGTCCAAGGTGGCTGACGATATCGCGCACGATGGTCAGCGCATGTTCGTCATTCTCGGCCAGATGATCGACGACGCCCGACTTGCGCGCGTGGAGATCGCCCCCGCCCAGATCCTCGGCGCTGATTTCCTCGCCGGTCGCGGCCTTGACCAGCGGCGGGCCGGCCAGGAAGATTGTGCCCTGTTCGCGCACGATCACCGTCTCGTCGCTCATGGCGGGCACATAGGCCCCGCCCGCAGTGCAGCTGCCCATCACGCAGGCGATCTGGGGGATGCCCTTGGCGCTCATGTTCGCCTGGTTGAAGAAGATCCGGCCAAAGTGGTCGCGATCCGGGAAGACCTCGCTCTGGTGCGGCAGGTTGGCACCGCCAGAATCGACCAGATAGATGCACGGCAGGTGGTTGGCCTCGGCAATCTCCTGTGCGCGCAGGTGCTTCTTGACCGTCAGCGGGTAATAGGTGCCGCCCTTCACCGTGGCATCGTTGGCGACAATCATGCACTGGCGGCCTGATACACGGCCAATTGCGGTGATGATGCCGGCGCCGGGAACTTCGCCCTCGTACATGTCGCAAGCGGCAAGCTGGCCGATCTCGAGCAAGGGCGAGCCGGGATCGAGCAGGCGTTCAACGCGCTCGCGCGGGAGCAGCTTGCCCCGGCTGGTGTGGCGCTCGCGGCTTTTCTCATTCCCGCCGAGTGCAGCTTCGGCCACCTTGGCGCGCAGCTCTTGCGCCAGTGTGCGGTTGTGTGCGGCGCGGGCCTGGGCTTGCGGGTCGTCCGGGTTGAGCTGGGTGGTGAGGACAGGGGCGCTCATTTACGGACTCCGCGCTGGAGCAGGCGAATCCACAGGGGGATCGTGGCCATGCCGATCTGGCTGAATGCCGGTGCGACAAAGGTCAGAAGCGTCGACAGTCCGGCGCCAAGCATCACCGAGTTGGCGCCGTTCGCCTCGCGCCCCAGCGTTTCGGACGTGGGGTCAAGCGCTTCGATCTTGCGGACCAGAAGACGGCCCAGCAATGCGGTGACCAGAAGTGTCAGGTTGTAGAACAGCGCCGGCCCGAACTGGCCCAAGTTGCTGCCGAGCAGCGCCGTGGAGAACGGCATGAAGGCAATCGCCATCAGGTAGAGCATGTTTGGCCACATCAACCGCGGATCATAGGTCGTGACGTGGTCCATCAGCCCGTGGTGGGTCATCCAGAAGCGCCCGATCACCAGAAAGCTGAGCCCGAAAGCAAAGAAGCTGGGCGTCAGATCGCGCAGCGCTTCGACGAAAGCGGCCGAATCCTGCACCCGGGGCAGGTGGGGCACTTCGATCTCCAGCACCAGCAGGGTGATCGCAATGGCAAAGACGGCGTCGGAGAAGAACACCAGACGTTCGAGCGAGAGCGCCCCGCCGGCTGAGGTATGCGGTTGCTTGGTCATGCCGCCCCGATCAATTCCCGCCCGATCAGCATCCGGCGGATCTCATTCGTCCCCGCGCCGATATCCAGCAACTTCGCATCCCTCAGATACCGCTCCACCGGCCAGTCCTTGGTATAACCCGCGCCGCCGAGCGCCTGCACCGCCTCGCCGCTCACGCGGAAGGCGTTTTCGCTCGCCAGCAGGATTGCGCCCGCAGCGTCAAATCGTGTGGTCTGCCCGGCATCGCAGCTTTTCGCCACGGCATAGGTATAGGCCCGCGCCGATTGCAGCGCGACGTACATGTCCGCCACCTTGGCTTGCATCAGCTGGAACGCGCCGATCGGTTTGCCGAACTGCTTGCGTTCGCGCAGGTACGGGATGACCACGTCGAGGCAGGCCTGCATGATGCCGAGCTGAAGGCCCGCAAGCACCACGCGTTCGTAATCGAGCCCGCTCATCAGCACGCCCACGCCGCCGTGCAGCGGGCCCATGATCCGCTCTTCAGGAATGAAGCAATCGTTGAACACCAGTTCGGCAGTGGGGCTGCCGCGCATGCCCATCTTGTCGATCTTCTGGCCGATGGAGAAGCCTTCGTCGTCCTTCTCGATCAGGAAGGCGGTGATCCCTCTGGAACCGGATTCCGGGGCGGTCTTGGCATAGACCACCAGCGTATCGGCGCATGTCGCGTTGGTGATCCAGAACTTGGTGCCGTTGAGCAGGTAGCCGCCCTGTGCGCTATCTGCGCGCAGCTTCATCGAGACCACGTCTGATCCGGCCCCGGCTTCAGACATGGCCAGGCTGCCGACATGTTCGCCGCTGACCAGCTTGGGCAGATATTTCGCCTTCTGCTCGTCGCTCCCCCAACGGCGGATCTGGTTGACGCAGAGGTTGCTGTGCGCACCGTAGCTGAGCCCGATCGAGGCGCTGGCCCGGCTGACTTCCTCAACCGCGATCACATGGTCGAGATAGCCCAGGCCCAGCCCGCCCCATTCTTCTTCCACGGTGATCCCGTGCAGGCCCAGCTCGCCCATCGCCGCCCACAGCTCGTCGCGCGGAAACCAGTCCTCCGCATCGACGCGGGCGGCCAGCGGGGCGATCTTTTCGTCCGCAAAGCGGCCCGCCGCCTCGCGGATCATCACGGCAGATTCGGGCAGGGCAAAATCGAAATCGGGCGTCGCGCGCATCGGGGCTCCTCTCCGTGCCCGGCATAGCAACCGCCGCGTTCAGCGCAAGGCGGTTACCAGCAACCAGGAAAACGACAGCAGGATCGGGATCGCCGTCAGCGCCATGCCAAAGGTGCGCGCCATGGGGCGGTAGTGATAACCGATCCAGAATGTGATTCGTCCGAATACGAACAGCGCAGCGATCGCCGGAACAAGAACCAATCTGTGGTGTGGCAGCGTCACCGCCAAGGCCGGCAGGATGATCGCCAGCAGCAGCAATTGTTCGGTGGTGTTGGTATTGTAGCGCAGGTTGATCTCGAGCGTGTGGGCCTGGGGAAACCGGGTTCCGTCAATTGCATCGGAATGGAAGCCGCGCCGCGCTGCACCCATGATCCCGGCCAGCAGCATCATTCCCGGTCCCAACAACCATTGCGCCGCGAAGGCGAGGCGGCCTGCTGGATCGTCGGCCGGCCGGGTAATCCCGCCGAATAGCCGGTCGGCGTTCAGGTAAGTCGAAGCGGTCACGATTGCTGCGGCGGCCGAATTCGCCGCGCCGATCAGCTGCTTTCGAAGATGCGGTGATGCCATCGCTCTAGAACCCCGCACCGTCCGGCCACCCTGGCGCGGCCAGGCCCATGACCTTGAACAGCAGACCCATCTGGCCTTCGCCGATCAGCCGGTCCTTGGCGGCGTGGATCGCGGCGGCGTGTTCGGGGGCGGTGGCGGCGAGCGTGTCGGCCCGCGCCTCGATCCCCAGCTCGCGCAGCCAGCGGCCTTGCGCGGCCGTGCCCAGCCACTTGCAGCCGCGCGACTGGGCGATCGGGGCCAGCGTGGCGAAATCGACGTGGGCGGTCAGATCGGCCTCGCCCGGCTGGGTGAAGGGGTCGACCTTCAGGTGCGCGCGTACCGCCTGAAGGGTGGACCCGTCGCGCAGCGTATCGTGGCCATAATCGATGAACAGCGCGGCCCCGCCCTGTTCCATCAGCCGCCCGGCGACTTCGTAAACGGTCGCGGCGGCGCCGGGGCAGGTTTCGATGATCGTGCCCACGGCGGCTGCGCGGCGCGGTTCGGGAACGGCGGCCTCCATCGGCTGCGATCCGGCGATGCAGACGAAGGCGCCATCTTCGCCGGGCACCACCATCCGCTCGCGCCAGCCATCCTCTGTCCGCACCAGCTGGCGCACCGGCAGGGCATCAAGGAATTCGTTGGCGACCACCAGCATCGGGCCATAGGGCGGTAGGGTCGACAGATCATAGTGCCACTGCGCGCCAGGGACGCAGGCCTGCTGGACATCGCGCAGCACGACCGAGCTTTCGACCAGGTGGATCGAGGGCTCCAGCCCATAGCGCTTCATCGCCCGCAGTGCATCCTGGGCCAGCGTGCCGCGCCCGGGGCCCAGCTCCACGTAATGGACCGGCTCCTCGCGGCCCGCGCGGATCCACATGTCGGCCAGCCACAGCCCGATCAGTTCACCGAACATCTGGCTGATTTCGGGGGCGGTGATGAAATCCCCGGCGCTGCCCAGCGGATCGCGGCTGGCATAGTAGCGGGCGTTGCTCTCGCCCATGTAGTGCATCAGGCTGATCGGCCCGGTGTTGGCGATCAGTCGCCGGAAGATCGCGGCGAGCGGCTCGCCCGCCTCGCTCTCGCTCATTGCTCGGTCGGCGGCGCGCTGCCCAGCGCCGGGCGCAGGAGCGCGCGGACCAGGAAGAACAGGCCGGCCGCCATCAGCGGCAGGGTCAGCCACTGGCCCATCGACAGGCCGGTCTGCAACGCGAAGCTGCGCAATTGCTCATCGGGTTCGCGGAAGTATTCGACCACGAAGCGCCCCGCCGCGATCCCGAAGGCGAACACGCCGACCAGCAGGCCTGGCCGCCAGCGGGCGCGGGTTTTCCAGAACAGCAGCACCAGTACGACCGCCAGCAGCAAGCCTTCCAGCGCGGCTTCGTAAAGCTGGCTGGGGTGGCGCGGAGCATCGCCGGCGCCGGGAAAGATGATCGCCCATGGCACGTCCGGCCCGGCCACGCGGCCCCACAGCTCGCCGTTGACGAAATTGGCCAGCCGCCCGAACAGCATCCCGAACGGCACCGAAACCGCCACGTAGTCGCAGACCCGCAGGAAGTTCAGCCCATTGCGGCGGCAGACCCAGGCAATCGCCAGCACCACGCCCACCACGCCGCCATGGAAGCTCATGCCCCCGCCCCACATCTTGAGCAGTTCGAGCGGATGGGCCCACAGGCTGGGCAGGCCGGTGTCGCCCCCGGTGTAGAACGTGGCATAGCCCAGCCGCCCGCCCAGGATCACCCCCAGCGTGCAATAGAAGAACAGATCGTCGGCATGACGCTGGGCCAGTGGGGCGCCGGGCGCCTTGATCATCTTCGAAGTGTGCCAATAGGCCAGGACAATGCCGGCCAGATAGGCCAGCGAATACCAGCGCAACTGAAACTCGCCAAGCGGGGTCGGGACGGCGAACAGGTACTTGGACAGGCCAAGATCTTCGAAATGAATCGGGACGTGACCCTGGCTCACCGCGAGCAATAGTGACAGCAAGTGCGTAACCCCTTAGACGAAACCGTGTGCGCAAACACGAACCG
>JABFRE010000269.1 GCA_013141325.1 Novosphingobium sp. | reverse complement strand
TAGCGCTGCCACCAGCACATCTCGCACGGATAGAGATCGAAGTGGTACTGCCCGACATAGACCGCCGCCAGCAGCGCCGCCGGCACGGCCACGGCGAGGAAACGCGCGGCCTTCCACGCCGCATGTCCGCCGGGCAGCATTACTTGCCCTTTGCGGCCAGCGCCACGCCGCCGGTGCGGCGCAGCGTTTCGATAGCGTAGTTCAGCTGGAAGTCCTCGATTCCCTTGGCCTTGAGCTGTTCGGCGGTCTGCTTGAAGCGCGGGTCGGCCTGGCGGTCACCCTCCAGCTTCTTGTCATCCATTGCCACTTCATTGACCAGATGGCGGCGCAGGTCGCTCTCGCGCAGGGCCAGCTGGTTGCGGCGCTGGGCATCGGGATCGGAGAGCTGCGGCACGCGGATATCGGGTTCGACCCCGCCTTCCTGCACCGATCGCCCGGCCGGCGTGAAGTAACGCGCGGTGGTCAGTTTTACCGCGTGGGCGCGATCGAGCTCGAACAGCGACTGCACCGAACCCTTGCCAAACGAGCGTTCGCCCATGATCACCGCGCGGTGCTGATCCTGCAGCGCCCCGGCGACGATTTCCGAAGCCGAAGCCGATCCGGCGTCGATCAGCACCACCATCGGCAGCCCTTTGGCGGCATCGCCGGGGAACACCGATTCGGCCTTGTAGTATTCGTTGTCCTGCGCGTTGCGGCCGCGCTGCGAGACGATATCGCCCTTGGTCAGGAACAGGTCGGACAGCGCCACCGCCTCGTCCAGCGCGCCGCCGGGATTTTCGCGCAGGTCCAGCACCAGCCCGGTCAGCCTTCCCCCGGCCTGGCGCCGCAGGTCCTGGATCGCCTTGTTGACGTTGACCCCGACATCGCGGGAGAATTCGTTTACCGAAACGACGCCGATGTCCTTTTCCAGCTTCCAGGTGACCGGCTCAAGCGTGATCACCCCGCGCGTCACGGTCAGGTCGAACGGCTGGTCGCGGCCGGGGCGGAAGAGGGTGAGGCGGATACTGGTCCCGGCTTCGCCGCGCATCTGGGCCACGGCATCGTCCAGCTCGCCGCCGTAGATCAGCTTGCCGTCGAGGTGGGTGATATAATCGCCCGCCTTGACCCCGGCGGCATCGGCCGGGCTGCCCCGCATCGGCGAGACGACCTTTACCGCGCCGTCGTCCATCACCACCGACAGGCCCAGCCCCGAATAGTTGCCATCGATCATGGTATTGAGCCGGGTCAGCGTCGCGCCCTGCAGATAGTTCGAATGGGGGTCGAGCGCGCCGAGCATGCCGTCGATCGCGCCGTTGATCAGCTTTTGGTCGTCGACCGGCTCGACATACTGTGCTTTCACCAGCCGGTAGACGTCGATCAGCCGCCCGAACTGCGGACCGGCGCTGCCATCTACGGCGGCGAGGCCGGCGGTGGTGGCGGGGATCAGCGCCACGGCGCTCACCAGCAGGGCGGCGCGGAGCAGAGGGGCGAACTTCATAAGGGCGAGCCTTTCGCGAAGGGCAGGTTTGGTCTTCATATAGTGCCGCGGCGGTTAATGCCAAATGCGCGTTGGCGCTGATTCCACGCAAGTGGAGCAGAATCTAGCCGCGAATTTGATCGAGCGGATTGACCGGCTCACCGCCGCGCCGCAATTCCAGGCTGACCTGCGGACGCCCCGGCCCGGCCAGACCCAGCGGTGAACCGGCCACCAGCCGCTGGCCGACCCGCGCATCGAGCAGCGTCAACCCGGTAATCAGGCTGGTCCAGCCGCCGCCGTGCTCAATAATCACGATCTGGCCAAAGCCTTCGAACGGTCCGGCGAAAACCACGCGCCCGGCGGCGGGCGCCACGGCCTGGGCCGAGGGGTTGGCCGCCAGCAGTATCCCGCGCGAACGAGGCTTCCCCGGAGCGGTTTCCCCAAAGCCCTGAACGAGCCGTCCGGAAACGGGCAGAATGTAGCCCGCCAGTCGCGGCGGCGGCGGCAGAGTCGGGTCCTGACCGGCCGCAACCTGCGCGGCGGCAGGCTGGGCCGGGCGCAGCACCGGGCCGGGTAGCGCGGCAAGCTGCGCGCGCACTTCGCCCTGCTTGTCCAGTTCGCTGACCAGCCCGCCCAGATCGCGCGCCGCCTCGGCCAGGGCCAGGGCGCGTTCGGCTTCGCGGTCGGCAATCCCACTGGCTTCGCGCGAGGCAAGGCGTTGGCCGCTTTCCAGCGCCGCCAGCGCCTGACGGCGGCGGGCAAATTCGCCCTCGCTGGCGCGCAGCGCGGCGCTCGCCTGTTCAGCCTTGGCCTGCAAGGCCCGGGACTTGTCGATTTCGGCTCTGAGACCCGCGGTGCGCCGCTGGACCGTGGGCAGCATCGTCTGGAGCACCGCGCGCAGATAGACCGCATCGCGCAGCGATCCGGGGCGGAGCAACGACAGCGCCGGGGGCCGCCGCGACAGCCGCTGGAGCGCGGCGGTCAGCTTGACCAGCGGCTGCTGATGCTGCGCCAGCAAGGCCCGCATCCGCGCGCGTTCGTGCTCGATTCCGCGATCTGTGCGGTGTTTACGGCAATCGCGGCCTCGGCCTGCTGGATCCGCGCAGCCAGCGCCGCACCCTCCTGCGCGGTTCGGTCGGCAGCGGCGACGGCAGTGCGGGCGGTTGCTTCGAGCGCTTCGGCGCGGCGCCCTGCCGCCTCGCCCTGAACCTGGGCCTGCGCCATTGCCCGGGCGGCGGCGGCGGCGGTATCGGGCAGGGGCGCGTCCTGCGCCAGCAGCGTTCCAACCGCCGCGAGTGCCGCCACCGGCACGCCAAGATGATAGAGACGAAGCGCCATCGCCGCCCTTATCCCGAACGGTGATAGGGATGGCCAGCCAGAATGCTGGTGGCGCGCCACAATTGTTCGGCCAGCATCGCCCGGGCCAGCATGTGCGGCCAGGTCATCGCCCCGAAACCGATCAGCAGATCCGCCGACTGGCGAGCGGCGGCGCCGTGACCGTCGGCCGCGCCGATCAGGAAGCGCGCTTCGCGCACGCCGTCGTCGCGCCATTTGCCCAGCAGCGCGGCAAATTCCTCGGAGCTCAGCTGCTTGCCGTGCTCATCGAGCAGGATATCGCGGGCCGGCACCAGCGGCGCGGGCACTGTTCCGCCCAGATCGGGCAGTTCGGTCAACAGGAATGGCCAGGCAATCCGCTTGGCATAGCGCTCGACCAGCTCCGCCTCGGGTGAGCGGCCGATCTTGCCCCTGGCAATGACGTGCAGGCGCACCGCACAGGCTCAGGCGGTGCCGCTGTCGCCGAAGGCCCACATCCGTTCAAGATTGTAGAAGCTTCGCACTTCGGGGCGGAACAGGTGAACCACCACGTCGCCAGCATCGATCAGCACCCAGTCGGCCGCGGGCAGGCCCTCGATCCGGGCATGGCCGAAGCCGCCGTGCTTGATCCGTTCAGCCAGTTTCTGCGCCATGGCCGCAACCTGACGGGTCGAACGGCCCGAAGCGATCACCATGTGATCGGCGATCGAGCTTTTGCCTTCGAGCGGAATCGACACAATTTCTTGCGCCTGGTCGTCGTCGAGCGACGTGAGCACCAGTTCATGAAGCGAGCCTGGCTCCGACGTCGGGAGCGGGGCGGGGGTTGCGGCGGTGGCCGCGGTGGGTTGCGCAGGCGTCATTTAAGCGGAAACGGCTCCTTTGTGCGGGCAGCGCAGGAAATCATGCGGTGTCGGGATCGACGGGATGGTGCGTCAGGGGATCGCGCTGGGCAAGGCCGGAAAAGTGGCTGGCCCAGTCTGGATCGGCGCGGCGAATCGCAGTCGCCGAACGCGGATCGGGATCGAAACGCAAATGTATCAGCGCGGGTGCGCTCCATCCTGCCCGGTCGGTCAAACTGGCGGCCGACCGCCGGTAACGGCCGAGCCAGGCTGCCGCGGGGCTCGCGGCTGCGCGGGCATCATAGCCCGGACGGGCGATAACCGCAATCGGCATGCGCCGGGCAATGCCGCGCCAGTCGCGCCAGCGGTGCAACTGGGCGAGATTATCGCTGCCCATCAGCCACACGAAGCGCAGTTTGGGATAGCGCCGCTGCAGCGCACGCAATGTATCGATGGTGTAGCGCGTACCCAGCTCGCGCTCGATCGCGGTGGGCACGATTGACGCGCGCCGGGCCTGTCTGCAGGCCGAGGCCAGCCGCGCCGCCAACGGCGCCATCCCGGCCTTGGGCTTGAGCGGATTGCCCGGCGAAACCAGCCACCAGACCGCGTCCAGCCCCAGCGCATCGCGGGCGAACAGGCTGATCCGGCGGTGACCGCCGTGCGCCGGGTTGAACGACCCACCAAGCAGGCCGATGCGCACCGCGCTGCCCCGCGCTGCGCCGGTCAAGCGCCGCTCGCATAGCAGGCCACCGAACGGACCACCCGTCCCGCCGCGTCGAATTCGCAGGTTTCGGCCACGTGTTGGCCGCGGTGGTTGCGGTAGAGCAGGGTCAGTGCGCCGGCGCCCTCCAGCACCCGATCAAGCGAAAAATGAAGGTCCGGCGCACGGTCCAGCGCCGCGCGCCAATAGGCTTCGAGCGCGGCCTTGCCGATCACAGTCCCACAGCCCGTCAGCGACGCGGCGACCGGCGAGACAAACACCACGCCGGCGGCATAGTGCGACAGGATCCGGTCGAGATCGCGCGCGTTCCACGCCGCCACCCAGTCCTCCGCAAAACCGGCGGGGGCAATTCCGGTGACCCGGTTCACGGACGGATCTGCCCCTGCCCGCGCACCTGCCACTTGTAGGTGGTCAGTCCCTCCAGGGCGACCGGTCCGCGCGCGTGGAGCCGGCCGGTGGCAATGCCGATTTCCGCGCCCAGGCCGAATTCGCCGCCATCGGCGAACTGGGTGCTGGCATTGTGCATCACGATCGCGCTGTCGACTTCGGCGAGGAAGCGCTCGGCCACGTCGGTGTCTTCGGTGACGATCGCATCGGTGTGGTGCGAGGAATGGCGGGCGATATGGCCCAGCGCCTCCTCGAGCCCGTCGACCACCGCCACCGCAAGAATTGCGTCGAGGTACTCGGTATCCCAGTCAGTGTCCGCCGCCGGAACGATCCGGCTGTCCAGCGCGCAGGCCCGGGCATCGCCGCGCAGCGCGCACCCGGCATCGAGCAGGCCCGCAACCACGGCCTGCGAAGCGGGGAACTGCGCGTCGAGCAGCAGCGTTTCCATCGCTCCGCAGATTCCGGTGCGGCGCATCTTGGCGTTGAGCGCGATTCGCCCGGCCGTGTCCGGGTCGGCAGTGGCATGGATATAGGTGTGGCAGATCCCGTCGAGATGGGCGAGCACCGGCACCCGGGCATCGGCCTGAATCCGGGCGACCAGGCTCTTGCCGCCGCGCGGCACGATCATGTCGATCAAGCCCGCCGCGGTCAGCATCGCACCGACCGCCGCGCGGTCCTGGGTGGGCATAAGCTGCACGGCGGCGGCAGGAATTCCCTCGCTTTCCAGCCCCTCGACCAGCGCGGAATGGATTGCGCGGTTGGACCGGACCGCCTCACTCCCGCCGCGCAGCAGCACCGCGTTGCCCGAACGCAGGCACAGCGCCGCGGCATCGGCCGTCACGTTGGGGCGGCTTTCGTAAATGATCCCGATCAGCCCGATCGGGACCCGCACCCGCGACAGGACCATGCCGTTGGGCCGGGTCGAACTGTCGATGATATCGCCCACCGGATCGGCAAGGTCGGCCACCTGATCGACCGCATCGGCAATGCCGGCCAGCCGCGCGGAATCGAGCTTCAGTCGGTCGAGCATCGCCGCGCTCAACCCGGCCACTTCGCCCGCCGCCAGATCGCGGGCATTTGCCGCCAGTACCGCGGCTTCGGCAGCGCGGAGCGCGGCGGCGGCGGCGTGGAGCGCGCGGGCCTTGGCGGGCGAATCGAGCCGGGCGATCTGGCGCTGCGC
>JABFRE010000177.1 GCA_013141325.1 Novosphingobium sp. | reverse complement strand
GACAGCCTTGACATCGTCGAACTGGTGATGGCGTTCGAAGAGGAATTCGGCGTGGAAATCCCGGACGATGCGGCCGAGAAGATCAGCACCGTTTCGGACGCGATCAAGTACATCAACGATCACAAGGGCTGATCGCCCTGATCTTTGGACGGGACGCCCGCGTGCCAGCTTGTGCTGATGACGGCGGTGTTTACAGTCTTTGACAGGCTCAGCCCGCAAAGGGCTGGGCCTGTTGTGTTTTTCGGAGCTT
Source organism: Novosphingobium sp. (assembly GCA_013141325.1). Taxonomy (GTDB): domain Bacteria; phylum Pseudomonadota; class Alphaproteobacteria; order Sphingomonadales; family Sphingomonadaceae; genus Novosphingobium. Next base: position 5,656 of record JABFRE010000177.1, on the reverse strand, counting down.
GGAGATCGCGATGCGCCGTGTCGTCGTAACCGGAATTGGCCTTGTCACCCCGCTGGGCGGGGATGTTGAAACCACCTGGACTAACCTGATCGCAGGCAAGAGCGGGGCGGGCCGTATCACGCGGTTCGATACCAGCGACCACAAGTGCCACATCGCCTGCGAGGTGAAGCCGGCCGATCATCCCTATGGCTTCGATCCGAACAAGCGGGTGGACCACAAGGTCCAGCGCCAGGTAGATCCGTTCATCATCTATGGCATCGACGCCGCCGGTCAGGCGCTGGAAGACGCCGGGCTTGTCGATATGGACGATGACCTCAAGCTGCGCACCGGGTGTTCGATCGGCTCGGGCATCGGCGGCCTGCCGGGAATCGAGAGCGAATCGATTGTCCTTCACGAAAAGGGCCCGGGCCGCGTTTCACCGCACTTCGTCCACGGCCGGCTGATCAACCTGATTTCGGGTCAGGTCAGCATCAAGTACGGGCTGATGGGGCCGAACCACGCGGTGGTGACCGCCTGCTCCACCGGTGCCCATTCGATCGGCGATGCCGCGCGGATGATCAAGGACGGCGATGCCGACGTGATGCTGGCGGGCGGGGCCGAAGGCACGGTCAATCCGCTGGGTGTGGCCGGCTTTGCCCAGGCCCGCGCGCTCAATTGCAGCTACAACGACCGGCCCGAACAGGCCAGCCGCCCCTATGACAAGGACCGCGACGGGTTCGTGATGGGTGAGGGCGCGGGGGTGGTGGTGCTGGAGGAATTCGAGCACGCCAAGGCCCGCGGCGCAAAGATCTATGCCGAAGTGGTCGGCTATGGCCTGTCGGGCGATGCCTACCACGTCACCGCTCCGCACCCGGAAGGCAAGGGCGCGGAACTGTCGATGCGGATGGCGATGCGCAAGGCGGGAATGGAGCCGGGCGACATTGACTATGTCAACGCCCACGGTACCTCGACCATGGCCGACACGATCGAACTTGGCGCGGTCAAGCGCGTGCTGGGAGATGACCTCGGCGGCGCCTCGATGAGCAGCACCAAGTCGGCGATCGGCCACCTGCTGGGCGGTGCCGGCGCGGTCGAGACGATCTTTTGTATCCTGGCGATCCGCGATCAGATCGTTCCGCCGACGCTCAACCTCGACAACCCGGACGAGGGTACCGAGGGGGTCGATCTGGTCCCGCACAAGGCCCGCAAGCGCACAGTGCGTGCCGCGCTCAACAACAGCTTCGGCTTTGGCGGAACCAACGCCAGCGTGATCGTGAAGGCACTGGACGACTGATGCTGGGCTCGCGGCGGGGCTGCCTGCCGATCATCGCCGCCGCCCTGCTCGGATTGGGCATACTGACCTGGTTCTTTGGCGGCTGGTACACTTCCGGCCCGCTGGCCAAGGATACGTCCTTCATCGTTCCGGAAAAAGCCAGCCTGGGCTCCGTTGCGGCCAAGCTGGAGGCGGAAGGCGCCATCGCTTCGGCCAGTGCCTTCAAGCTGCGGGCACGCTTGCTGTCGGGCGGTGCGCCGATCAAGGCGGGCGAGTTCCTGCTGCCCAAGGGGGCCAGCCCCTCGCGCATTCTCTCGATCATTCAAGGCGACGAGGTGCTGCGCCGGTTCGTGACCGTACCCGAGGGCATGCCCTCAATCATGGTCTACGAGCGGCTGATGGCACAGCCCAATCTGACCGGGACCATCGAAGTGCCGCCTGAAGGTTCGGTGCTGCCCGATACTTACGAGATCGAGAAGGGCGAAAGCCGCCAGGCCGTGCTGCTGCGCATGCAGACGGCGATGCAGCGCACGCTGACCGAACTGTGGGCCAAGCGCGGGCAGGGCATCGCGGTGTCCTCTCCGCAGGAGGCCCTCACGCTGGCCGCGATCGTCGAGAAGGAAACCGGCAAGCCGGCCGAACGAACGATTGTTGCCGGGCTCTATTCCAACCGGCTGCGGCAGGGGATCATGCTCCAGGCCGATCCGACGATCATCTATCCGATCACCAAGGGCAAGCCGCTGGGCCGGCGGATCCGCCAGTCGGAAATCCAGTCGGTGAACGACTACAACACCTACTCGATGGTCGGATTGCCCAAGGGCCCGATCACCAATCCGGGGCGCGCGTCGATTGAGGCGGTGCTGCATCCCGCTGAAACCCAGGCGCTCTATATGGTTGCCGACGGCACCGGCGGACACGTGTTTTCCTCCACGCTGGAGGAGCACAACGCCAACGTCGAAAAGTGGTTCACGATCCGCAAGGAACGCGGCGACTTTTGAGGGAGCGGGGCCTTAAGGCTCGGCGATGTTGAACCCGGCCGGCATCGGATCGAGCGCATCGAGCCAGGCTTGCGCGGCGGCACGGTCGCCCTCCACCTTGAGGCCGGCCATTTCGAGCTGCGCCAGCGGTAGCTTGAGAAACAGCATCCCCAGCAGGATCCGGCGCGGCGCTGTGATGGTTGCCGCCGGGGCGGCCAGCGGCTCCATGCGCGTGAACATCGTCGTGCCGGTCAGCTCCACCCCGGCGCTTTCCTTGCGTTCGGGCATCACCAGATTGATGCCCATGGTGCGGCCGCCCAGCTTGCCGGGATCGAACCGGGTGGCGACAGAATCGAGTAGCAACTGGGTTGGCACTGCGCCGATCAGATCGGCGCTTTGGGTGTTGACGGCAGCAGCCTTGTAGCTGCTGCGCAGGTCGCGCGCGGCCGCCAGAAACTGGTTGCGCCAGATCCCGCTCTCCGCCTGATAGCCCTGCTGTTCATAGCTGTCGGCCAGCAGTGCGCGGGCCTGGGTGTCGGCCGGATCGGCGAACAGCGCCTGGTTGAGCAGGTCCGAGGCCCAGCGATAGTCGCCCGCCGCCATGGCGCTCTTGGCCAGCGCGACCACCTTTTTCGCGCCGCCCATCGCTGCCACATATTTCCGGGCCCGCTCCACCGGGGGCCACGGATTGAGATTGGCGGGATTGGCATCGTACCAGCCAAGGTAGAACTGGTAGACCGCCTTCGAATTGTGGCTGTATGTGCCGTAATAGCCGTGGTTGTACCATTGCGCGGCCAGCTCGGGCGGCTGCTTCAGGCCCTCCGCGATTTCGACCATGGTCTCGCCGCGGTTCATCGCCCGTACGCTCTGGTCGTGCAGATAGCGATAGTTGTCGCGCTGGCTGGCCAGCATCGCGGAGACTTCGCCCTGTCCGAAACGCGGCCAGCAGTGGCTGGAGATCACCGCGTCGGAGCGCTGCCCGTACCGCTGCAGTGCCTCGTCCAGATAGCCCGCCCAGGCATGGGTATCGCGCACCTTTGCGCCCCGCGGGGTGAGGATGTTGTGGAGCGAACAGGTCGACATCTCGGCCGAGAGGAACACTTTTGCCGGGGCGACATAGACGTTGAGCTCGCTGGGCGCCTCGCTGCCCGAAACAATCTGGAATTCCAGCGCCACGCCATCGACCGTGCGCGTCTCGCCGGTGCGGGCGATGGTATCGTTGGGGGCGATCAAGGTGATCTCGCCGCCGGCCACCCCCATGCCGATACCGCTGCCCATCTGCCCCTGCGCCCCGGGGGCCAGCCCCGCGCCGAACTGATAGTTGGCGCGCCGTCCCATTGCCGCTCCGGCCATGATGTTCTCAGACGAGGTTTCCTCCATGAAGCGTGCCGGAGCGATGATCGGCACCTTGCGCCCAGCGGCATCGGCCTCGTCGATCACCCCGCGCACACCGCCGAAATGGTCGGCGTGGCTGTGGCTGTAGATCACCGCGCTGACCGGACGCTGGCCCAACTGGGCGTTGACCAGTTCCAGCGCTGCCGCCGCCGTTTCGCGGTTGGTCAGCGGGTCGATCACGATCCACCCCGTCTGGCCCTTGATCACCGTCATGTTCGACACGTCGAACCCGCGCACCTGCCAGACCCCGTCGGTCACCTTGAACAGACCGTGCGCCTTGAGGTGCTTCATCTCGCGCCACAGCGAGGGATTGACGCTGGCCGGAGCAGCGCCATCGACAAAGGCATAGGCATCGAGCTGCCAAACCGCCTTGCCCTTGGCGTTGACGATCACTGGATCGGTGCGGCTGGCAACGAATCCGCGCCGGGCGAAATCGGCATCGCGCCCATCGTCCGGCGGCAGGCTGGCCACCACGGCCTGCTGCGCGGCAACCGTGGCAGGGCTGGCGGCCTTGGGGCCGAGACCGGCGGTGGGCGTCGGTCCGGCGAGCGCGCCTGCGGCATACAGCAGCGGGATCAGTGCGCTTGTTCGCAGCAGCATTCGGATCATGGCGGGTCCCTCCTCAGGGCACGAGACTGCGCGGAGCCGGGCGCCAACGCAAGCCGATTCAATCAAACGATTAATCGCAATAGACGATCATTGTGAAAGGAAATGAAATGTATTCCGATTAGTGGAGCGGGTGTAAAGGGGCGCTCGAAACAAGGAGATACCCCATGCCTGGACGCACCATTCCCGCTGTTACCCTCAAGATCCGCGTTCGCGATTACGCCGTCGGCGGGCCCAATCCGTTCCGCTGGCAGGACCTGCCGGTGCGCGACGCCTTTGCCGGCAAGAAGGTGGTGGTCTTTTCGCTGCCCGGCGCCTTCACCCCGACCTGCAGCAACGAACAGTGCCCGAACTACGAGCGGCTGTACGACCTGTTCAAGGCTGCCGGCGTGGACGAGGTCTATTGTCTGTCGGTCAACGATGCCTTTGTGATGTACCAGTGGGGCAAGCAGCTTGGTCTCGAGAAGGTGAAGCTGCTGCCCGATGGATCGGGTCATTTTACCCGCCGCATGGGCATGCTGATCGACAAGGATCACCTTGGCTTCGGGATGCGTAGCTGGCGCTATGCGATGATCGTCGATGACAATACGATCACCCACTGGTTCGAAGAGCCGGGCATCAACGATACCGGGGCGGACAGCGATCCCTATGGCGAAACCGCGCCCGAACGCTTGCTCGCGGCGCTGACACAGGAACCGGCGCTGGTCGAAGCGGGTTGATCGCGCTAGGTGCGGGCGGTGGCCACCAGTCCTCCCTCCATGCCGCCGCCCGCGCCGTTCATCGTCACCGCCGAACTGCCGGTTGACGTCTTTTCGTGGGCCAACGGTCTGCGCAGCCAGCACTATCCGCCCGAGCGCAACTGGCTCAAGGCCCATGTCACGCTGTTCCATTCCTTCGCGCCGTCGCTGCGCGATGAGCTGCCCCGGGTGCTGGCCCGGCTGGCCGGGGAATGGGCCCCGCCGCCCGCGGAAATCACCGGGCTGATGGATCTGGGCGGCGGCACGGCGTTGGCGGTGCGCGCGCCGGGGATGACGGCGCTGCGCGATCGGATCGCCGATCATTTCTGGGCCATGCTGACCAAGCAGGACCAGGGCGACAAGCAGCTGCACATCACCATCCAGAACAAGGTGCCCCGCGCGGATGCCATCGCTTTGCAGCGCATGCTGGAACCCGCCCTGCCGCACCGCCGCTTTGCCTTCACCGGCCTTGGCTTGCACATCTACCGCAATCCCTGCTGGGAAGCAGCCGGACAGTGGCCCTTTCGCGGCAAAGAGCATGCTTGACCACGCCGCCGCCGCAACCTATGTGCGCCGCCTGCCCGGCCGCTGCGCCGCGGCACGGCCTTTCGGGGCGGAGTAGCTCAGCTGGTTAGAGCAGCGGAATCATAATCCGCGTGTCGGGGGTTCGAGTCCCTCCTCCGCTACCA
>JABFRE010000260.1 GCA_013141325.1 Novosphingobium sp. | reverse complement strand
GGATTCGCGCGCATCGGCGGCGCCGACAACTGGCCCTGCTGCACCGGCGAAAGCGCAGTCCCCCGGGGCATCCACATCAGGAGATCACGCGGTTATGACTCAGGTCGGACAGGACACCCTTGGCACCCGTTCCACGCTGTCGGTAGGCGGCAAGGACTATGCCTATTACTCGCTGAAAAAGGCCGCGGCCAAGCTGGGCGATATCAGCCGCTTGCCCTTCAGCATGAAGGTCCTGCTCGAAAACCTGCTGCGTTTCGAGGACGGCGGCTTCACCGTTTCCACCGCCGATGCCCAGGCCCTGGTCGACTGGCAGAAGAATCCCGCCGAATCGGCCAACGAGATTCAGTACCGCCCGGCCCGGGTGCTGCTGCAGGATTTCACCGGGGTGCCCTGCGTGGTGGACCTTGCCGCGATGCGCGATGCGATCGCCACGCTGGGCGGCGATACCAGCCGGATCAACCCGCTGGTTCCGGTCAATCTGGTGATCGACCATTCGGTGATGGTTGACGAATTTGGCCACCCCAAGGCCTTCGAAGAAAACGTCGAGATCGAATACCACCGCAACATGGAGCGGTATGACTTTCTGAAGTGGGGCTCCAAGTCGCTCAACAATTTCTACGCGGTGCCGCCGGGCACCGGGATCTGCCACCAGGTCAATCTGGAAAACATCGCCCAGACGGTGTGGACCTCCACCGACCAGTCGGGCGTCACCGTCGCCTATCCCGACACTTGCGTAGGCACCGATAGCCACACCACCATGATCAACGGTCTGGGCGTGCTGGGCTGGGGCGTCGGCGGGATCGAGGCCGAAGCGGCGATGCTGGGCCAGCCGGTGTCGATGCTGATTCCCGAAGTGGTCGGCTTCAAGCTGACCGGCAGCCTCAAGGAAGGCGTCACCGCCACCGATCTGGTGCTGACCTGCACCAACCTGCTGAGGAAGCACGGCGTGGTCGGCCGCTTTGTCGAATACTACGGCCCCGGCCTTGCCTCGCTCAGCCTGGCCGACCGTGCGACGCTGGCCAACATGGCCCCCGAATACGGTGCGACCTGCGGCTTTTTCGGGATCGACGACAAGACGCTGGACTATCTGCGGCTGACCGGCCGCGAAGAGAGCCAGATCGCGCTGGTTGAGGCCTATGCCCGCGAACAGGGCTTCTGGATCGATCCCTCCGCTCCCGATGCGGTGTTCTCCAGCACCCTCGAGCTCGACATGGGCAGCGTGGTCCCTTCGCTGGCAGGCCCCAAGCGGCCGCAGGACCGGGTTGACCTGACCGAGGTCGACGACGTGTTCGCCAAGGACATGGCCGAGACCTACAAAAAGGCCAACCAGCGCGTGGCGGTCGAAGGCAAGGACTTCACCGTGGGCGACGGCGACGTGATGATCGCCGCGATCACCAGCTGCACCAACACCAGCAACCCGGGCGTGCTGGTCGCCGCCGGCCTCGTCGCCAAGAAGGCCGACGCGCTGGGGCTCAAGCCCAAGCCGTGGGTCAAGACCAGCCTGGCCCCGGGATCGCAGGTCGTCACCGACTACCTGGTCAAGGCAGGGCTCCAGCAGCACCTCGACAATATCGGTTTCAATCTGGTCGGCTATGGCTGCACCACCTGCATCGGCAACTCGGGCCCGCTGGCCGAACCGATCAGCAAGGCGATCAACGAGAACGGGCTGGTCGCCGCTGCGGTCATCTCGGGCAACCGCAACTTCGAAGGCCGCGTTTCGCCCGATGTGCGCGCCAACTTCCTTGCCAGCCCGCCGTTGGTGGTGGCCTATGCGCTGAAGGGCACGGTGATCGACGATTTCGTCACCACCCCGATCGGAACCGGCACCGATGGCCAGGACGTGTTCCTGAAAGACATCTGGCCCAGCAACCTCGAAGTTGCGGAAACCATGGCCGCCTGCGTCACCCGCGAGATGTTCCAGGCGCGCTATGCCGACGTCTACAAGGGCGATGCGCACTGGCAGGCGATCAACGTCACCGGCAGTGAAACCTACCAGTGGCGCGCCGGATCGACCTATGTCGCCAACCCGCCCTATTTCGAAGGCATGACCATGACCCCGGCCCCGGTGCAGGACATCGTCGAGGCCAAGCCGCTGCTGATCCTGGGCGATTCGATCACCACCGACCACATCAGCCCGGCCGGCAACATCAAGGCCGACAGCCCGGCGGGCCAATGGCTGATGGAGCACCAGGTCGCCAAGGCCGACTTCAACTCCTATGGCGCGCGCCGCGGCCATCACGAGGTGATGATGCGCGGCACCTTCGCCAACATCCGGATCAAGAACGAGATGGTTCCCGGGATCGAAGGCGGGATGAGCAAGTACAACGGCGAAGTCTTGCCGGTTTACGATGCCGCGATGAAGAACAAGGCCGACGGCGTGCCGATGGTGGTCGTGGCCGGCAAGGAATACGGCACCGGCTCCAGCCGTGACTGGGCGGCCAAGGGCACCATGCTGCTGGGCGTTCGTGCGGTGATCGTCGAAAGCTTCGAACGTATCCACCGCTCCAATCTGGTCGGGATGGGCGTGCTGCCGCTGCAGTTCAAGGACGGCGACAGCCGGACCTCGCTCGGCCTCGACGGCGATTGCAGCTTCACCATCGAAGGCGTCGCCAGCCTGACCCCGCGTCAGGACGTGACGGTCAAGGTAACCCGCGCGGATGGAAGCACCTTCAGCTTCACCGCGCTGTGCCGGATCGATACCGCCAACGAGATCGAGTATTTCAACAACGGCGGGATCCTGCACTACGTGCTGAGGAAGCTGGCGGCTTGATTCCGGCCTGATCCTCTGTCAGGAGCCGCGCGCGCATCAACGCGCCGGTTCCTGACAGGAGGCTGCAATGAACACGATCGACCGCCTCGCCAACCTCGCTTCCTTTTGAGGTTACCTCCAAACGCCGCAAAGGCTATCCATCCGAAACCCGTGTAAAGCGCGGCCTCCGCACGGTGCGCGGCGGCGAGGTGGAACTGCTTGAAAAGTTGGGCCGAAATGATCCCTGCCCCTGCGGTTCAGGGCGCCGGTTTCAAGAAGTGTTGCCTCCGATCGGGGCGCTTTCGACGGGGCCGAGGGCCATTACTACTGGCGCGATTGATACGCACTGACACCGTTCATCGCGCTGTCAGCAGGCGGGGTGCAACGTGGTTCCCACCGACAAAGGGAGTACGCCATGCCCCGTCTGCTTTCGCTCACTCTCGCTCTCGCTCTGGCCACCCTCGCAGCGGCGCAGACGGCCGCGGCCCAGCCCGCCAATCCGCAGATCGACTATGGTGCCTTCGTGAAACTGGCTCAGCAGCTGGAGCCCGTGCGCGCGGCCCACCGGTTGCCGTGGGTGGAGTTTGCCCGGCGGGCGCGGGCCGATGGGGCGCTGCTGCTCGATGCCCGGTCGGAGCGCGCGTTCAACCTGGGGCATATCCGGGGCGCGGTAAACCTGCCGTTTTCGGACTTCACCGAGGCTGCGCTGCGCGATGCAATCGGCGCCGATCGCGGCCGCCCGATCTACATCTATTGCAACAACAATTTCACCGACAACCGCGCCCCGGTGGTGACCAAGCGGATCGACATGGCGCTGAACATCCCGACCTTCGTCAATCTGCACGGCTATGGCTATGCCAATGTCTGGGAACTGGCCGATCTGGTCAGCACCGCGCAGCTCGGCCCGGACTGGGTCGCCAACGCCGGTTGACCGCAACGCAAAAAGGGCGGCCCGCAGGCCGCCCTTTGCGTGTGCTTTCGGCTATCGGAGGCCGGTTCAGGCCGCCTTCTTGGCCAGACGCCGGCGTCCGACCACGGTCGCCGCAGCCGCACCGAACAGGATCAGCATCGGCGGAGCCGGAACTTCGGTACCGCCCGACGTATGCCCACCCGAGGTGTGGCCACCCGAGGTGTGCCCACCCGAACTATGACCGCCGGTGCTGCTCGACGTCGACGAGCTCGTCGACGACGAGGTCGACGATGACGTGCTGCTCGACGTCGAGGTCGACGACGAGGTGCTGCTCGAGCTGGTGACGTTACCCGACGAGGTGGAGACGTTGCCCGAGGTCGTGGTGCTGGAGACACCGCCCGTCGAGGTCGAAACACCGCCCGTCGAGGTCGAAACACCGCCAGTCGAGGTGGACACACCGCCGGTCGAGGTCGAAACGCCGCCGGTCGAGGTGGTCGAGCTGGAGGTGATCCCGCCCGTGGTCGTGGTGCTGGTCAGCCCGCCGGTAGAGGTCGAACTTCCTCCGGTCGAAGTCGATCCGCCCGAGGTCGAGGTCGAGCCGCCCGATGTCGAGGTCGAGCCGTTGCTGGTCGAGGTGATGACGACGCTGCCACCGCCGCCGCCGCTGCCGCCGAAGAACCCGCCGAAGAAGCCGCCGCCGAAGCCCATGCCGCCCGAGCCGCCGATGATCACCGGCCCGCCGCCGCCGCCGCTTTCGGGCATCGGCTGGGGGGGGAGCGGCGGCATGTAGGGCACTGCCATTGCAGTCTGCGCCTGCGGTTCGGGCGCGGCGCACGTGTAGCTCTTGGTCACGACCCGGCGAATGCGCTTCATCTTGCGCGGTTCGGCCTTGGCCAGGCGGCGCACCGCCTTGCGCTTGACCTTGGCCGGAGCCGCCGCCGCGTGCTTCACATACTGCACGCGCTTGGCAGGAGCCTCGGCAACGTGCACCGCACCGCCGCCAAGAACCGCGCCGCCAGCGGCAAATACCGCGAGTTTAGCAATGGCCATCCGAACCGACATAAGCTTTGCTCTCTTTGCCCTCGGGCGTCCGAATCTGCGGCAACCCTTGCTGCCGACACGCCCCTGTGGGTGCAAATGGGCAGACTGGCCGGAAAGGTACAATCGTGTTAACCGTGTTTTTGCCGTCCCACGATGGGCTCGACGCGCTTTTTCCCGGCCCTTGCCAACAACTGTCCCATTCTGAAACCGAAGTGCGGGCAATCACTTGGCATCGGCGGCGCGCGGGCTTGACCCCGTGTAACCTAACGGTTACATGTAACCCATGAGTTACCTTGAGAGGGGAGAATCATGACCGAGCCCGTTTCCAACGTCGATCTTGCCGATCGGCTCGCCCGCCGCCGCGCGCGGGTTCTGCCGGTGCTGGGGCTGTTCCTGCTGATCCAGCAGTCGGCCTATTTCGCACATGGCGACGGAGCGCGGCTGGTCGATCAAGTGCGGATCGGCGCCTGGGTGGCGATGAGCGCGGTCATCCTGTTCGTGCTGACCACGGGCGGCTTCTGGTTTCGCACGGCCCCGGTGCGCGCGCTGCTCAACGATGAGGGCACTCTGGCCAACCGCGCCGCGGCACTCAGCACCGGCTTCATCTCGGCAATGCTCAGCGCGATCCTGCTCTATGTCATGCAGGGCGCGTGGGAATTCAGCGCGGCCGAGGCGATCCACCTGATCGTCACCGCCGGGCTGGTTTCTGCCCTGATCCGTTTCGCCGTGCTGGAACGGCGCGCGCTTGGCTGAGCGGCTGACCACCCGCCTGCGCGAACTGCGCGAGGCCCGCGGATGGACCCAGGCCCAGCTGGGCGAGCGGATCGGGGTCAGCCGGAAGACCATCAACACGGTCGAGAACGGGATATTCATCCCCTCGACACTGATCGCGTTAAAACTGGCGGCGGTGCTGGAAACCTCGGTCGAAACGCTATTTTCCGTCGCCGAATAGGCCGTCCTGTACCGGCCCTGGCGGGGTCAGCCCCAGATGCTGCCAGCCACGATCGTTAAGGCAGCGGCCCCGGGCGGTGCGGGCGATCAGGCCCAGCTGGATCAGGAACGGCTCGATCACGTCTTCCACCGTGTCGCGCGGTTCGGACAGGCCCGCGGCGAGCGTCTCGACGCCGACAGGCCCGCCTTTGTAGATATCGGCGATCATGGTCAGATAGCGCCGGTCCTGCGCATCGAGCCCCAGCCCATCGACCTCCAGCCGGGTCAGCGAAGCATCGGCCAGGCTGCGGGTGATCCGGGCATCGCCGCCGACATGGGCA
>JABFRE010000097.1 GCA_013141325.1 Novosphingobium sp. | reverse complement strand
GGCTGGCGGTGATCGCCGGGTTGGCCGGGATTTTCCTGACCGGCAATGTCAACGAGCCGTCGATCGTCGGCGCGGTTTCGCGCGGGCTCGCCGGGTTCTTTGCCGGGCAGCTGCTGTGGCGACACCGCATGCTTTTTCAGAGATTGCCGACGCTGCTGCTGAGCGCGGCAGTGGCCGCCGGAGTGGGGCTGAGCATGGCCGCCGGGCCGCTCGGCGCGGGTGCCGTGGTGCCGCTGTCGCTGCTGGCCTGGCCGGCGCTGATCCTTGTGACCCTTCGTGCCCGGTTCATGACCGCGCGGCCGCTGGTCTGGCTGGGCGACCGGTCCTATGCGATCTACCTGTTGCACATGCCGATGATCGACATCGTCGCGTTCGGTGCGGGCGGACTGCGCGGCGATCCGCTGACGATGCTGGGCGCGCAGTTGGGTCTGGCCGCAGTCACGCTGGGCGCCGCCGATCTGGTCTATCGCCGGTTCGAATTGCCGGCCCGCAGGGCGATCCGCAGTGCCTGGCTGCGGCGCGGCGCCAAGGCGGTTGCCGTGGGCGCCGCCTGACCGGCGCTGCGCGGCTGAAACCGGCAGATTCCGCTTCCCATTTGCCCCGCGCTCGCCTATGCGCGCGCCTTCGCCTGGCTCCGGTCAGGTGATTCCGTGCGGGAGGAGGGTTTCGCACCCTCTGTCTGACCGCTCACTCTGAGGGTTGGCTGCGCCAGCCCGACAGGACGAAAGGAGGCCCCCGTGGCCAAGAAAATTGAAGGCTATATCAAGCTGCAGGTGCCCGCGGGCTCTGCCACTCCCTCGCCGCCGATCGGCCCTGCGCTGGGTCAGCGCGGCGTGAACATCATGGAATTCTGCAAGGCGTTCAACGCCGCCACCCAGGACATGGAAAAGTCCATGCCGATCCCGACCATCATCACGGTCTATGCGGATCGCAGCTTTACCTTTGTCACCAAGACCCCGCCGGCCAGCTTCCTGATCAAGAAGGCCGCCGGTCTGAAGTCGGGTTCGAAGGAGCCGGGCAAGGTTTCGGGCGGCACGATCAAGCGCTCCCAGCTTGCCGAGATTGCGCAGACCAAGTTTGCTGACCTCAACGCCAACGATATCGACCAGGCAACCAAGATCATCGAAGGCTCTGCGCGTTCGATGGGCCTCACCGTGGTGGAGGGCTAAGGACATGGCAAAGCTGACCAAGAAGCAGAAGTCGCTGGCCGAAAAGCTGGGCGATAACCAGAAGCTCCACGGCGTGGATGAAGCCATCCAGCTGCTCAAGGACCTCAAGACCACCAAGTTCGATGAGAGCCTGGAAGTGTCGCTGAACCTGGGCGTCGATCCGCGCCACGCCGACCAGATGGTCCGCGGCATGGTCGTGCTGCCCTCGGGCACCGGCAAGGACGTCAAGGTTGCGGTCTTCGCGCGCGGCGACAACGCCGAAAAGGCACTGGCCGCCGGGGCGGACAAGGTTGGCGCCGAAGACCTGCTGGAAGACATGCAGGCCGGCAACCTCGACTATGGCCGCGTGATCGCCACGCCGGACATGATGGGTGTGGTCGGGCGTCTGGGTAAGGTGCTGGGTCCCAAGGGCCTGATGCCGAACCCCAAGCTGGGCACCGTCACCCCCAACGTCGCCGAGGCGGTCAAGGCTGCCAAGGGCGGCCAGATCGAATTCCGCGTCGAAAAGGCGGGGATCATCCACGGCGGTATCGGCAAGCTGAGCTTCTCGAACGACCAGCTCAAGGCCAACTTCGACGCCTTCGTCGATGCCATCGTCAAGGCCAAGCCGGCCGGCGCCAAGGGCAAGTACCTGCGCAAGATCGGCCTGTCGTCGTCGATGGGTCCGGGCCTGAAGATCGACGTGGCCGAAGTCCACGGCGGCTGAGCCTGCCAACACTGTCACCGAAAGGGGCCGGGGGGAGACCTCCGGCCCTTTTTCGTTCGGGTGCGATCAGATCCCGCCCGGCACCGCCTCGCGGCCCAGCGCGCGCAGAGCGGTGAGCAGGGCCTCGGCGCAGGTTTCCAGGACGGCGGGATCGACCGCGCGGACCACGAAATTGGCGCCGACCCGGCCTTCGCGAAAGAACGGATAGGACCCGATCGCGCAGCCTTCGTGGGCCCGTTCGGTGGTGCGCAGCAGCTCGGCGATCTCGCTTTCCGCCACCCAGCAGCCGATCGTTTCGGACAGCACTGGAAGCCCCCCTTCCAGCGTGCCGGTCAGCGCGTCAAGCATGCCCGCAGTGATCGACGGGACCCCGGCCATCAGGAACACGTTGCCGATCCGGATCCCCGGCGCGCCCGACATCCGGTTGGGGATCAGTTCGGCCCCGGCCGGAACCCGGGCCATGCGCAGCCGCGCTTCGTTCAGCCCGCCGCGGCTTTCGTAATAGCGCTCCAGGATCGCGCGGGCCTCGGGATGGATCTCGACACCCAGGTCCAGCGCAGCGGCGACCGCATCGACGGTGATATCGTCATGGGTCGGGCCGATCCCGCCGGTTGTGAACAGATAGTCGTTCTCAGCCCGCAGCGCATTGACCGCTGCGACAATCGCCGCCTCGTCATCGCTCACCACCCGCACTTCGGCCAGGCGGATGCCCTGGACGTTGAGCCAGCTGGCGACCTGCGCCACGTTCTTGTCCTGGGTGCGGCCCGAGAGGATCTCGTCACCGATAACCAGCAGGGCGGCTTTCCAGATGCGGGTCGTTTCGGTCATCGGACAAGCGGGTAGTGCAGCGCGCGGTCTTCGACAAGACCGCGCCTCACCCCCCAACCAGATCCCGTGCCCGGCGGAACTGCAAGACTCCGTCGTCGATCGGGGCCTGGCGCATGTCGATGCGGTCCTTGCGGTAGTCCTGGTTGAGCCGCCACGGGAGAGCCGGCGCGTTCTTGGGCATGCGGTCCCTTGCGCGCTGCAGATAGCCGGAGGAAAACCCGTCGAACACATCGATGGCCTCGGGCGCGGCGTCGGCGGGCAGCACCGGGGTTGCCGCCACTGCGCCATAGGTATCCATCTGCTTGAGCAGACGGGTCAGGTATTCGGCGACGATATCGACCCGCAGGGTCCAGCTCGCATTGATATAGCCGAACACCCCGGCAAGGTTGGGCACGTTGGAGAACATGCAGTTGCGGTAGTTGAAGGTGTGGCCGAAATCGACCGGCCGGCCGTCGACCGACACAGCGATCTTGCCCGCCACGGCCAGATTGAGCCCGGTGGCGGTGACGATAATGTCGGCATCGAGGTGCTGGCCCGACTTGAGCTTGATCCCGGTGGCATCAAACCGCTCGATCTGGTCGGTCACCACGTCCGCCTTGCCTTCGGTGATGGCGCGGAAGAAATCGGCATCCGGCACCAGGCACAGCCGCTGTTCCCACGGGTTGTACGGGGGCACGAAATCGCGTTCGTTGTATTTGTCGCCAAGGTGCTTGGCGGTTTCGCCCAGGATGAAATCGCGGGCCTTTTCCGGCTTTTCGCGCACGCGCTTGAACATCAGGCTTTGCAGGGTGATGTTCTTGAAGCGGGTGATCGCATAGGCGACGCGTTCCGGCAGGACCTTGCGCAGGCCGTTGGCGATCGCATCGCGCGCGGGGCGGCTGACCATGTAGGTCGGGGTGCGCTGCAACTGGGTAACGTGCGCGGCGCCCGAATGGGCCATGGCGGGAACAATCGTCACTGCGGTTGCGCCCGATCCGATCACGACAACCTTCTTGCCCTGATAGTCGAGGTCCTTGGGCCAGAACTGGGGGTGGACGACCTGACCCTTGAACGTGTCGCGGCCGGGAAAGGCGGCGTCATAGGGATCGTCGTAGTCGTAATAGCCCGAACCAAGGAACAGGAAGCGGCTCTGCAGGTGCTGGCGGTTGCCGTCGGGTAATTCGGTCACCACGGTCCACTGCGCGGTGGCGCTGTCCCAATCGGCGGAGACCACCTTGCGCTCGAAACGCATGCGCTCGCGCAGGCCGTAATCGTCGGCAATGCCGTTCAGGTAATCGAGAATCGCCGGGCCATCGGCAATTGCCTTTTCGTGCTTCCACGGCGCGAACGAAAAGCCCAGCGTGTGCATATCGCTGTCAGAGCGGATGCCGGGATAGCGGAACAGGTCCCAGGTGCCGCCAATCTGCGCACGCCGGTCAAGGATTGCATAGCTCTTGTCCGGGCAGTCGCGGGTCAGGTGCACGGCCATGCCGATGCCCGAGATCCCCGCGCCAACGATCAGGACGTCGAGGCATTCTTCGATTGGCGTGACCGCATTCATCCCGCTCTTCTCCCGCACTTCAGTCTTAATCGGCCACTTAACAGAGCCACTGCGGGATTGCCAGCGGCTTGCTCCTTTGGCAGGCGGTGCGCATGCCAATTATCGCATCGCGTCGCTATCAGGGCGGCCAGCCTTCCCAGCACAGCCTTCCGGTCGATGGCGGCCCGCGCGGCGAGCTGCCGCCGCATACCTTTGACTGGGTCGGCATGTCCGATCCGCTGCCCGAAGAAATGGACCGGGTCAGCCGCCAGTTTGGTCTGCATTCGCTGGCAGTCGAAGACGCGCTGACTCCTACGCAGATGCCCAAGGTCGAACTGTACGGAGCCCAGCTGTTCATCGTCGCGCGCACCGCTGCGATCCAGGAGGGCGAGAACATCGGCTATGGCCAGACCGCGATCTTCCTGGGCCGCGATTTCGTGGTGACGGTGCGGATGGGCTCGACCAGAGCCCATTCGGCGCTGCGCGAACGGCTGGAGGGCCATTCCGAACGGTTGATCGAAGGGCCCGACTATGTCGCCCATGCGATCCTCGATTTCATCGTCGATGGCTACGAGCCGGTGCTCGAGCGGCTGGAGGACGGAGTCCAGGTGCTGGAAGAGCGCGCGATCGACGAATTCCCCGAACCGTCGACGATCCGCCGGATCTTCCGCCTGCGGAGGCAATTCCGCAAGTTCACCCGGATTATCGGCCCGATGGAGGAAGTGTGCGAGCGGCTCGCCACAACCGAACAGCCGACGATCGATCCTGGCGCGCGGATCTGGTTCCGCGACGTGCTCGACCATGTCCGCCGGACCATGACCCGGATGACCATGCTGCGCGAAACGCTGGCCTCGATCGTCGAAACCGCCGCGCTGCTGGAGCAGCACCGGCAGGGCGACATGACCCGCCAGCTCGCCGCCTGGGCCGCGATCCTGGCCGTACCGACCGCAATTGCCGGGATCTATGGCATGAACTTCGACTACATGCCCGAACTGCACAGCACGTGGGGCTATCCGGCGGTCTGGGCGGTCATCGTCGGCATTTGCGGCGGCTTGTGGTTGCGCTTCCGCAAGATCGGCTGGCTGTAGGTCCTCCCCGTGCCAGGGCGGCCCCCTATTCCGGCATGACGATGAACTGTTCCCAGCGGCCATGCGCGCCGGGTTCGGCGTAGGTCACCAGCACCAGCTTGCGCCCCTTGGCATAGGTCAGACGGAACACCCGGTTGACGAAACCGCCGCGCAGGCGGGGCGGACGGGGGGCCTCGACCTTCAGCGGCGGACCCAGCCGGGCCAGACTGGTGCGGTAGTCGGCGCGGGTCTGCGCAGTGAAGTAATAGCGGGCGTTGTCGGTAAACCGTGCAGGATCGAAGGTTCCTGCGGTAAGCATGGCCAGAGTGGTGCGGGCATCGCCTTCGCGCGGCGCTTCGCCGGTGTCGGCCTGGGGTGATGCGGGCAGGACGATCTCCGCGATCTTGCCGGTGAGCGTTTCCTGCGCTCCGGCAAAATCGGCATTGGTCAGCACCACGACCGCCGTCTTCTCATCCAGCCAGACGCTGTTCTGCGAGAGGAAACCGACCGATTCTCCGCCGTGATCGATCACCCAGCGGCCCTTGGTCTGGTGCTGTGACACGCCCAGGCCATAGCCGTTCGTGGTCCCGTCGCTCAGCCGGACCGGGCGTTCCATTTCTTCCCAGTCCTCACGCGGCAGCAGGCTGCGCTCGATCCGGGCGATGTCCCATTTGGCCAGCTCGGCCGCAGTCATCGACAGCTCGCCTGCCGCCCACAGCCAGCCGCGCGCGGGCGGGGTCGCGGCGCGCACCGGGCCCAGCGCGTTGCGGTGATAGCCCTGGGGAAAGCGCGGGCCGTTGGTGGCATCGA
>JABFRE010000096.1 GCA_013141325.1 Novosphingobium sp. | reverse complement strand
GGTCAGATCGCCGGTTTCGATCTTGGCGAACATGCGCATGAAATCGAATTCGCCGTAAGAGCCCGAGAGCATCGCGCCGAAATCGTGATCGGGGGTCTTGGTCCGGTAGTTGACCGTGCCGCCAGCTGCCGAAGCGGTCGGGCTGTCAACATCGGTGGTGCCCAGGTTGACGTTGACCTGGTCGATCAGTTCGGGATCGATCTGCTGGTTGGAATAGATCGCGTAGTTGCCCGAATCGTTCAGCGGAACGCCGTCGAAAGTCAGGCTGACGCGATCGGACGAGAAGCCGCGGATGTTCAGCGTGCCGCCCGACGAGCCGTAGGCGTCGTTGTTCTGGAAGCTGACGCCCGGAACCTGATTGATCGTGTCCAGAATGGTCTGACCGGGGTTCTGCCGCTCGATGTTCTCGGCGGTGAGGACCGCCTTCGACTTGGCCGCGTCGGGCGAGGAGATACCGCCGACTTCCTGGATCGTCCCGCGCGAGGCAGTGACAACGATTTCCTTTTCGGCGTCGATCGAACCGGTCGACTGCGCAAAGGCGGGCGTGCTGATCGCGGCCACGCCAATGGCGATGGTGCTGGCGGCGGAGGTCAGGGCAAAGTTGAGACGCATGGCGAGGAGAACCCCTGTTCTAGGAAAACTGGCTTAAGTCCGGACTTGCGGCCACGGCGAATCACCGTGAGAGCGCACACTGCCACCGCTCATACAGGCGCAGCGATGCGGGCTAAACATCCCAATGTGACACGGGCGTGACTCATCCACCGTCAATTCACGGGCTTGGTTAAGCGGCGCGAAACGACATTTCGCCAAACCGCAGGATTCGGCAATGATCGTGCGAATCGGGCGAATTGAGGTGGCTTGCCGGGGGAAAGATTGCCGACCGGCGCTTCACGATTCTTGCTGCACTGCGGCATTTGTGCAACGCTGCTGGCGGAGGGACAGGAATGGGCGGCGCGCACCATCATCACGGCAGCGAACACAGCCATGCGCATGGCCCTGGGCACAGTCACGCGCACGGTCACGCCCATGGCCACGGCGGAGCCAGCCACGGCACCGCCTTTGCCATCGCCGTCCTGCTAAACGCCGGGTTTGTGGTGGCCGAAGCGGCGGCCAGCTTTGTCAGCGGTTCGGCGGCCTTGCTGGCCGATGCCGGGCACAACCTGGGCGACGTGCTGTCGCTGCTGCTGGCCTGGGGCGCCAGTGTGCTGGCCGCCCGTCCGCCCTCGGCCGGGTTTACCTATGGTCTGAAAAGCTCCTCGATCCTGGCGGCGATTGCCAATGCCGCGCTGCTGTGGGTGGCGCTGGGCGCAGTACTGATCGAAACGCTGCGCCGTTTCTGGCAGCCCGAACAAGTCAATGGCTGGCAGATGATGGCGGTCGCCGCGATCGGAATCGGTATCAACCTCGCCTCCGCCCTCCTGTTCGCGCGCGGCCGCAAGTCAGACCTCAACCTGCGCGCGGCCTTCCAGCACCTGATGGCTGACGCGGTGGTATCGGCCAGCGTGGTCTTCGCCGGGCTCGCGATCATGCTGACCGGGCAGGACTGGATCGATCCGCTGGCCAGCCTGATCATTACCGTCGGCCTCGCCTGGGGCAGCTGGGATCTGCTCAAGGACGCGGTCAAGATGGGCCTGCTGGCGGTGCCCGGCCACATTGACGAAGCGGCGGTGCGCCAATTCCTGGAATCGCGCCCTGGCGTGGATGCCGTCCACGATATGCACATCTGGCCGATGAGCACCACCGAGACCGCCTTTACGGCGCATCTGGTCATGCCCGGTGCCGCGCCCGGCGACGCCTTCTTGCAAGCGATCAGCCACGAGCTGGAGGGCCGTTTCGGGATCCACCATGCGACAATCCAGATCGAGCAGGCCAGCACCGACTGCACGCTGCACGCCGGATCACCTGGCGGACATGGCCATTGACGGCGCTCAACCGCCGTTCATCGAAGCGCGCGTATCGACTGCCGCCGGCCATGCTGCGCCGCTCCCCCTTCACGGTTCGCATCAAGGAGAATTCAATGCTGCTTTCCCATCGCCTGACCGGCGTTCTGGCCGGCGTTCTGGCTACCGTCTCGCTGGTCGCCCCGGCGCAGGCCCAGGACGATGCCAAGTCCCAATTTCAGGCCCGCTACACCGAGCTGCGCACCGCAATGGAAGCGCATGACAGCGCGGCCGTCGGCAAAATTCTCGCCCCAGACTATACCATGACCGACATGCGCGGTCAGGTGCACCCTGCCGCCGAAGTGCTGGAGCGGATGGCCAAGATGCCCGCAGGCGCCGGTCGCAAGGGCGAGACGACGGTGCTGTCGGCGACTGTCACCGGCGACAGCGCTTCGGTCGAACAACAGCTCAGCGGATCGATGAAGCGCGCCGGCGACGACGGTGAAGAGCACACCATGGAAATGCAGGCAAAAAGCAAGGACACCTGGGTCAAGCGCGGGGATGCCTGGCTGCTGCAGACCAGCGTGCAGGTTGGCGTGGTGATCAAGCGTGATGGCGAGGAGTTCTTCCGCGAAGGGATGTAACCCTTCGGGGTCAGGAGGCGGTCTTCAGGCTGCCTCTTCCTTGCCCTTGAGCACGCGGACCGGCTCCTTGCGGCCTTCGACCACGTCCTTGTCCACCACCACTTCGGCGATGTCCTGTTCGGTCGGCAGGTCGAACATGGTGTCCAGCAGCAGACCTTCGACGATCGAGCGCAGTCCGCGCGCGCCGGTTTTGCGTTCGATCGCCTTCTGGGCGATCGCTTCCAGCGCATCGTCGGTGAAAGTCAGGGCGACGTCCTCGAGCTCGAACAGCTTGGCGTATTGCTTGACCAGCGCGTTCTTCGGCTCTTGCAGGATCTTGACCAGTGCCTCGATATCAAGGTCGTTGAGCGTCGCGATCACCGGAAGCCGACCGACAAATTCGGGGATCAACCCGAACTTGAGCAGATCCTCCGGCTCGGCCTTTTGCAGCATTTCGCCGACCCGGCGCTTGTCGGGATCGGCAACGTGGGCGCCAAAGCCGATCGAACGTTTCTGCAGGCGGTCGGCAATGATCTTTTCCAGGCCCGCAAAGGCCCCGCCGCAGATGAACAGGATATTGGTGGTGTCGACCTGAAGGAATTCCTGCTGCGGATGCTTGCGCCCGCCCTGCGGCGGCACGCTGGCGGTGGTCCCTTCCATCAGCTTGAGCAGCGCCTGCTGCACCCCCTCGCCCGAAACGTCGCGGGTGATCGAGGGATTTTCCGCCTTGCGGCTGATCTTGTCGATCTCGTCGATGTAGACGATCCCCTGCTGCGCCTTTTCGACGTTGTAGTCGCTCGACTGGAGCAGCTTGAGGATAATGTTCTCGACGTCCTCGCCGACATAGCCCGCTTCGGTCAGCGTGGTGGCATCGGCCATGGTGAAGGGCACGTCGAAGGTTTTCGCCAGGGTCTGCGCCAACAGGGTCTTGCCGCAGCCGGTCGGCCCGACCAGCAGGATGTTAGACTTCGACAGCTCGACCTCGCCGCCCTTGCCGCTGTGCTTGAGGCGCTTGTAGTGGTTGTGCACCGCCACCGAGAGCACGCGCTTGGCGCGGTCCTGGCCGATGACATAGTCGTTCAGCGTTTCGAAGATGTCCTTCGGGCTGGGGACGCCGCCGTCCTTCTTGCCCGCGATCCCGGCCTTGGTTTCCTCGCGGATGATGTCGTTGCACAGCTCGACGCATTCATCGCAGATGAACACGGTCGGGCCGGCAATCAGCTTGCGCACCTCGTGCTGCGATTTGCCGCAGAAGCTGCAGTACAGCGTGCTTTTCGCGTCGGAACCTTGCAGTTTGGTCATGCCTTCATCCAGTTGCCCCACACCGGCAGGGATTCGCCGAGTTTAGAGCGGCGACACGATTCTTCAATCCTGCGCTGTAGCACGGTGTTCTTGCCCGTAGCTGAAGCGGCAGGGTTACTTATTTCTTGGCGCCCTCATCGGCGTCGCCCTCGGAAGCCGGGCGGCTTTCGAACACCTTGTCGACAAGGCCAAAGGTCTTGGCCTCCTCGGCATCGAGCCAGGTATCGCGGTCCAGCGCCGTATCGATCTCTTCCACGGTCTTGCCGGTGAACTTCGAATAGAGCTCGTTGAGCCGGCTGCGCAGGCGCAGGATCTCGCGCGCCTGGATCTCGATGTCGCTGGCCATGCCGCGTGCCCCGCCCGAGGGCTGATGCACCATGATCCGCGCCTGCGGCAGGGCGATCCGCATCCCCGGCTCACCGGCGGCAAGCAAGAACGAGCCCATTGAACAAGCCTGGCCGATGCACACGGTGGACACCCGCGGGCGGATGTACTGCATGGTATCGTGGATCGCGAGGCCCGCCGTCACCACCCCGCCCGGCGAGTTGATGTACATCGAGATGTCCTTCGACGGGTTCTCGCTTTCCAGGAACAGCAACTGGGCGACGATCACCGAGGCCATGTGATCCTCGACCTCGCCAGTCACGAAGATGATCCGCTCACGCAGTAGCCGCGAATAGATGTCGAAGCTGCGCTCGCCGCGGCTCGATTGCTCGACCACCACCGGGATCAGCGCCCCGGTGATGGGATCATGGGTAAACTTGCCTTGGGCGTTGGACGAGCCGTACAGGTCGAGCATGGAAATCCTCTTGTGCGTTGGTCCGCCTATGTCGGCGCTGCGGCGGCGATGTTCAAGGGCATTAACCGGTGGACGAGTGGACACTCTGGGCAACGTCCGGGGAAAAGTGTCGCCAGGCGCCACCGTTCGCTATCGGCGGAGAACGAAATCACCCTGCATGCAGGGGCCCCAATGTCGGTAGGCTGAACGAACATCCTGTGAATCTCGCAGAAGCAGAAAGGGCCGCAGTAGGAATGAACCGCGAGTTCGCGCCGAACCGCTTTGCAGGATCGTCTTGCGCCGCGCGCGAATTGGCTTCACTTTCATCGCTTGTCCCGTGGGGAGTGTTTAACCGATGCGCCGATTTCTGCTTGCCGCGGCCCTCTCAACGCTAGCTCAGCCTGCCGTAGCCCGCCCGGAGCGGCGCACCGTTGACGAATTGGTCAGCGTCGCCGCGCAGTCCGCGCACCCTGCCGTAGATGCAACGATGCGCCTCAACATCATCGCCCGTCTCGACGATACGGCGGACGGTCCGCAGCTGAACGCGGTGATCGCGGTCAATCCCGGGGCTTTGCAGGCAGCTGGCGATCTGGCGCAAACCGGCATTCTCAAGGGCCGCACTGTGCTGGTGAAGGACAACATCGAAACCCGCGAACTTCCGACCACGGCCGGATCGCTGGCGCTGAAGGACAATGCCACGGGCCGCGACGCGCCGCTGATCGCGCGGCTGCGCGCGGCCGGCGGGGTCGTGCTGGGCAAGACCAACCTCAGCGAATGGGCTAACATCCGCTCGCCCAATTCCTCGTCGGGATGGAGCGCAACCGGCGGGCAGACCAAGAACCCCCACGCCACCGACCGCAATTCGTGCGGATCCTCCTCGGGCAGCGGCGCAGCGATAGCGGCGGGGATGGCCTGGGCCGCAATCGGCACCGAGACCGACGGATCGATCACCTGCCCCGCCAGCGTCAACGGCATCGTCGGTTTCAAGCCCACCGTCGGGCTGGTCAGCCGCACCCACATCGTTCCGATCAGCCACAGCCAGGACACCGCCGGGCCGATGGCTGGCTCGGTCAAGGACGCCGCGCTGGTCCTAAGCGCGATTGCCGGCGCCGATCCGGCTGACGCCGCGACTCTTGCGGCCACGCGCCACGCAGGCGATTTCACCCAGGGGCTCGACACCGCCAGCCTCGCTGGCTTGCGGATCGGCGTGCTGCGCAAAATGGCGGGCAGCCATGCCGGCGTGACGCGGCTGTTCGATCAGGCGCTGGCCGACCTCAAGGCAGGGGGAGCCGAACTGGTCGAAATCGACTACGAACCCGATTCCGCCATGTACCGCGACGAAGGGCTGGTGCTCTACTACGAGCTCAAGCACGATCTCGGCGCGTACCTGCGCGGTCTGCCCGGCGATCCGGCGGTCCGCAGCCTGGCTGACGTTATCGCCTTCAACCGGGCCCATGCCGCCGAGGAGCTGCGCTGGTTCGGGCAGGAAACCTTTGAAAAGGCCGACAAGCTCGATG
>JABFRE010000192.1 GCA_013141325.1 Novosphingobium sp. | reverse complement strand
CGGAGGCGCTGTTGGCGCGCGATCTGAGCCGGACGCGGCGCTGGCTTGGGGCGGGCGCCATCGCCCTGGCGGGCGCTCTGGCCTTGCGCGGAATGGGCCGACTTTGATCTGAATTTGCGATCACTGTCACCATACCAAGCGGTTGGATCGATCAAGGGTGTGGCGGTATTCTGAACCCATTCCGATCGAAGGAGCACACCATGGCACCGACACCCCGCACGAACGCGCAGGCCGCGCTGGTCGACAGTCTCAATGCCCTGCTGGCCGACAGCTTCGCGCTCTACGTCAAGACCAAGAACTTCCACTGGCATGTTCGTGGGCCGCAGTTTCGCGATCTGCACCTGCTGTTCGACGAGCAGGCGGCCGAGATCTTCGCGCTGAGCGACCTGATCGCCGAACGGGTCCGCAAGAACGGCGCCGCGACGCTGACCTCGCTCGCCGCGCTGGACGGCAAGAGCCGGATCAAGGGGCAGGACGATTCCAGCCTGAGCGCCGAGGCAATGATTTCCGAGCTGCTGGCCGACAACCGCACCTACATCGAAGGCATCCGCCAAACCAAGGCCGCAGCCGGGGACGCCGGCGACAACGCCACCGAGGGGCTGGCCTATGACTGGACCGACCAGGCCGAGCAGCGGGTCTGGTTCCTCTCGCAGCTGCTCGCATAGCATTGCATCGCCGTTCCTTTCCCGCAGCGCAGCCGCTATGCGGATGCCATGAGCCAGGTTGAACAGATTTCTGGGGCGAGCGACGCGGCGATAGCCGGGTGGCTGGAAGCGCAGCTCTGCGGGGCGCTTGGCCGCATCGCAGGATCAATCGCGATCACCGTCCCGGGCGGGTCGACCCCGTTCCCGATCCTGGCCCGGCTGGCGGACAGCGCGATCGACTGGACCCGGGTGGAGGTCTGGCCGGGAGATGACCGGATCGTGGCCGAGGATCATCCAGCCAGCAACATCGGGCGGATTCGGGCTGCGCTAGAGCCGCTTGGCGCGCGGGTGGTGGCGCTTGAAGAGGGCGCAATACCCCCGCATTTCGCCCTGGCCTGGCTGGGCATGGGCGGCGACGGGCACATCGCCTCGCTGTTTCCCAACATCGATCCGCGCGCCGACGATCCCCGGCCGGTGCGTCGGCTGGTGCCCGATCCGCTCCCGCCCGAGGCGCCCTTTGCCCGGCTCAGCCTCACCATTCCGGCGCTGCTGAACAGCGATGCTGTGGTCTTCGTGATTCGCGGGGAGGACAAGCGCGCGGTGTTCGAAGCTGCGGCGGCCGGGGACCATGACTTGCCGGTCGCCCGCCTGCTGCGGGCCGCGCACCAGCCAGTCACATGCTTCGCCTGATCCCCGCACCGCTTCACCGGGCGGGGCTGGTGCTGGCCCACCGGCTGCGTCAGATCTGGTGGCGGCTGCGCAAGCCGCTGCTAAGCGGATGCCGGGTGCTGGCCTTCGATGATGACGGCCGCGTGCTGCTGGTGCGTCATTCCTATGGCAGCGGGCGCTGGATGTTGCCCGGCGGCGGGATCGGCCGGGGCGAGGATCCGCTGACGGCAGCGCTGCGCGAACTGCGCGAAGAGGTGGGTTGCGGCCTTGATCAGCCGCGTCTGTTCCACCGGATCGATGAGCCGCTGTCGGGCACCATCAACCGGGTTCACCTGATCTGCGGTATCGCCGTGGGTACGCCGCTGCCCGACGGGCGCGAGATTATCGAAGCCGTGTTCCATGATCCCGGCGCGCTGCCCACAGGCATGGCTGCGGCGCTGGAACAGGGCCTGGCGGAATGGATCACAGCAGCGAAAGCTGGGCATCGCCGCCCGCCGGAGCAGGGCTAGCCTCGTCCTCGCCCTCCAGCTGCGACAGTGTGAGCCCCATCAACCGGACCGGCTGGGCCAGCGGCAGCACTTCGTCGAGCAGGGCATGGCCGAGCGCCGCAAATTCGGTGCGGCTGGTGACCGGCCTGGGCAGCGAGCGGGCGCGGGTCAGCCCGGTGAAATCGGCATGCTTGAGCTTGAGCGTCACAGTCCGCCCCTGCGTTTCGCTCTTCTCGATCCGTTCCCAGGTGATTGCGATGATCGTTTCCAGCACCTCGCGCAGCGCCGAGCCGGAGGAGATGTCCTTGTCAAAGGTCCGCTCCGCTCCCAGCGACTTGCGCGCGCGATTTGCCTTGACCCGCCGCAGGTCGATCCCTCTGGCGGCACGGTAGAAATAGTCGGCCTGCGATCCGAAGTGCCGGCGCAGGAAAGCGATGTCGCGCGCGGCCAGGTCGGCCCCGGTCTCAATCCCCAGCGCGGCCATTTTCTCGGCCCCGCGCGGTCCCACACCGAAGAACCGCCGCACCGGCAGCGCGGCGACAAACGCCGCGCCTTCGCCGGGGCGGATCAGGCACAGGCCGTCGGGCTTGTTCTGGTCGCTGGCCAGCTTGGCGAGGAACTTGTTGTAGGATACCCCGGCGCTGGCGGTCAGTCCGGTTTCGGCCTTGATCCGCGCCCGGATCAGTTCGGCGATCCGGGTGGCCGAGCCGATCCCTTTCAGATCCTCGGTCACGTCGAGAAAGGCCTCGTCAAGGCTGAGCGGTTCGACGTGGGGCGTGTAGTCGAGGAAGATCTCGCGGATCTGGCGCGATACCGCAGTATAGACCGCAAAGCGCGGGCGGCGGAAGATCAGGCCGGGGCAGAGCCGCTTGGCGGTGACCGACGGCATGGCCGAGCGGCATCCGAATTTCCGCGCCTCATAGGAACAGGTGGTCAGTACCCCGCGCGGTCCGTCACCGCCCACCGCCACGGGCTTTCCCCGCAGCGCCGGATCGTCGCGCTGTTCGACGCTGGCATAGAAGGCATCCATGTCGACATGGATGATCTTGCGCAGGCCTGCTGCGGTATCGTCGCTGTCGGCGTCTGGAAGCGTGGGGGCAGCCATGGCTGCACAATAGGCTGGCAAGCGCGGGCAAGAAAGGCCAAGGAGCCCTCATGCCTGTCACCCCCGCATCTTTGCCGCGCGAGCGCGCGATCGGCGAGCGTGAGTTCGTGGTGCTGATGGCGACGCTGATGGCGCTGCAGGCGCTGTCGATCGATTCGATGCTGCCGGCCCTGCCGCAGATTGCGGGCGATCTGGGTGCGGGCGATCCCAACCGGCGGCAGCTGGTAATCGGGGTCTATCTGCTGGGCTCGGCGCTCGGCGCCCTGTTTCCAGGCGCCCTGGCCGACCGGTTCGGGCGCCGCCCGGTGCTGTTCGGGGCGCTGGGGTTGTACTGTGCCTTCGCGCTGGTCTGCTCTGTGGTTACCGATTTTACCGCCTTGCTGGTGGCACGCGGGCTTCAGGCGCTGCTCAGCGCCGGGCTGACCGTGCTGCCGAGCGCGATTGTCCGCGACCGGTTCTCGGGCGACCGGATGGCGCGGATGCTGTCGACCACCGCGCTGGTGTTCATGGCGGTGCCGATGGTCGCGCCCTCGTTCGGGCAGGCCGTGCTGCTGTTTGCCGGATGGCGCTGGATCTTTGGCGCGACGGCGTTCCTCTCGTTGCTGGTGATGCTGTGGGTGTGGCTGCGGCTGCCCGAAACGCTAAATCCGGCCAACCGTCAGCCGGTGCACCTGCGGACCATCACCGGCAACATGGCCGAAGCCCTGCGCGAACGCAGTGCCACCGGCTATGTGATCGGCGCGGGAATCCTGTGGTCGGGTCTGTTCGGCTACCTCAATTCCTCGCAGCAGCTGATCGCCGAACTGTTCGGCGCGGGCGACCGGTTTCCCTTGATCTTCGCCGGCATGGCGGGCGGCATGGCCGTTGCCAACCTGACCAATTCGCGCATTGTCGAACGCTTCGGCGCGCGGCGCGTGTCGCACACCGCGCTGTTCGCCTTCACCGCCGTTGCGGTTCTGCAAGTGTGGCGGGCCTTTGGCGGGCACGAGGGCCTGTGGGACTTTGTGGCGCTGATGGGCGCGCAGATGTGTTTGATTGCCTTCATGGGCGCGAATTTCACCGCGATCGCGCTGCAACCCTTCGGACGGACCGCCGGGGCGGCGGCTTCGGCGCAGATGTTCGTGCGCACGGCGCTCTCCTCGGTGC
Source organism: Novosphingobium sp. (assembly GCA_013141325.1). Classification (GTDB taxonomy): domain Bacteria; phylum Pseudomonadota; class Alphaproteobacteria; order Sphingomonadales; family Sphingomonadaceae; genus Novosphingobium. The sequence continues at coordinate 2,106 of JABFRE010000192.1, read as the reverse complement.
TGGGGATCGCCATCGGTCAGGCCTATGACGGGTCGGCACGCAACCTGTCGTTGGCGCTGCTGGGCGGGGGACTCAGTGCGCTGGCGCTCGTCCTCTACAGCGAGCGCGGTCGACTCTTCCGCCGCCTCAACCCTCCCGCTACGGTGCGCCGGTGAGCGACAACGGTGTGTACGACCTGGCGGTGATCGGCGGCGGTGTGAACGGCGCCGGGATCGCCCGTGATGCGGCCGGGCGCGGGGCCAAAGTCCTGCTGATCGAAGCCGGTGATCTGGCCCGCGGCACGTCCTCGGCATCGACCAAGCTGATCCATGGCGGGCTGCGCTATCTGGAACACTACGAATTCGCGCTGGTGCGCGAATCGCTGACCGAGCGCGAGGCGCTGTGGGGAATCGCCCCGCACATCATCCATCCGTTGCGCTTCATCTTGCCGCACGTGAAGGGCCTGCGCCCGCGCTGGCTGCTGCGGCTGGGGCTGTTCCTTTATGACCATATCGGCGGGCGCAAACGCCTGCCTGCCACCCGCACGGTCGATCTGCGGCGCCACGCTGCGGGCGCTCCGCTGCGACCCGGCTTCACCACCGGCTTCGAATATTCCGACGGCTGGGTCGACGATGCCCGGCTGGTGGTGCTGAACGCGCTGGACGCCGCCGAGCACGGCGCCCAGGTCGTGACCCGCAGCCCGTTGGTGGGGGCGCAGCGGGCCGGGGGAGAATGGACGCTGGAAACCGCCACCCGCCGCTTTCGCGCCCGCGCCCTGGTCAACGCCGCCGGTCCGGCGGTGCTCGACGTCGAAGGACTGCTGGGCGCGGCACCCGACTATGCGATGCGGCTGGTGCGCGGATCGCACATCGTGGTGCGCCGCCTGTTCGATCATCCCTATGCCTATTTCTTTCAGCTGCCCGACGGGCGGATCTTCTTCGCCATTCCCTATGAGCGCGATTTCACCCTGATCGGCACCACCGACCGCGACCAGGCGCCGGGCGAGCCGATCCGGGCGAGCGAAGAGGAGGTGGCCTATCTGTGCGAAGGGGCCAACACCTATTTCCGCGCAGGGGTGACCCCGGCCGATGTGGTCTGGACCTATTCGGGCGTGCGGCCGCTGATCGACGACGGTTCGGGCCGGCCCGAGGCGGCAACGCGGGGATACCGGCTGGAGCTGTCCGATCCGGCGGAGGGCGCGCCGCTGCTCTCCGTCTATGGCGGCAAGATCACCACCTACCGCCATCTTGCCGAAGAGGCGGTGGACCAGTTGGCGCCCCGCCTGCCGGCGCTGTCCGGCCCGGCCTGGACCGCCACCCGGCCGCTGCCCGGCGGGGACTTCGGCACCGACGGGCTGGAGGCGCTGAAGGACGCGCTGGCGCTCGATCATCCCGATCTGGATCCCCCCACTGTCGACCGGATTGCCCGCGCCTATGGCACCCGCGCGCGGCGCTGGCTCGCGGCCCCGCGCGGGCGCGACTTCGGCGGCGGGCTGTGCCAGGCGGAGGTCGATTATCTGGTGGCAGAGGAATGGGCGGTCAGCGCCGAGGACATCCTGTGGCGCCGCACCAAACTGGGGCTGCGGCTCAGCGCGGAGCAGCAGGCGGCCCTGGTCGTCTATCTGGATCCCTAAGATCCTCCCCATTTTTGGCGAATGCCACAAATGGGGAGGTGGATGGCCCGGCAGGGCCAGACGGAGGGGTCTGGACGCCAGCGTAGAAGCCCCTCCGTCTCGCCTTCGGCGATCCACCTCCCCATTTGCGCTGACGCGAAAATGGAGAGGACCTTACGAGAGCGCCCCCAAACTCCTCCAGGCCAGATCGGCGAATTCGCACAGCAGGGGCCGGGTATCGCGCGGGTCGATGATGTCCTCGATCCCGAAGATCTCGGCGGTGCGGAACGGGCTGCGTACGCGGTTGAGCCGCTCGCGGATGCCTTCCAGATGGGCCTGCGGATCGTCTGCCGCCTCGATCTCGGCCTTGTAGGCCACTTCGATCCCGCCCTCGATCGGCAGGCTGCCCCAGTCGCCCGACGGCCAGGCGAAGCGGTACTGGAATGCCTCGGCGTTGCTCATCGCGCTGCCCGCGATGCCATAGGCGCGGCGGATTACCACGCAGCACAGCGGCA
>JABFRE010000179.1 GCA_013141325.1 Novosphingobium sp. | reverse complement strand
CTCCAACGCCGCCGGGCTGATCCGCCGCACGCGCCGTCTGCACCTGATCGGCGTAAGGGCCGCCGATCAGGTGCAGACGGCGCGTGCGGCGGATCAGCCCGGCGGCGTTGGAGACCAGCGCCCGCTTGCCGAAGGCCAGTGCGCGGGTGCCCAGCAGCGGCGGCCCGAAGCGGTTGAAGGCGCGCCAGCCCATCACCAGCGCGGCCAGCATCAGGCAAAGCGTTGCGGCCAGGAACGGCGGCTCGAACGCCAGGGTCAGCAGGCTGCGCGAGCGGCCAAAGCCGTTGAGCGTCAGATCGAACACCACCTTCTTGTCATTGCCTTCCAGCGCGGCGGTCAGGATCCGCTCGCCCAGCATGGCGTTTTCGGGGCTGGTGAAGCCATAGTTATCGAGCAGGTCGGGCTCGAACACGAAGATCACCGGATAGTCGCCATGGGCCTCGTCCTCGTCGAAGTCGGGTTCGCCCATCAGCGCCAGATCGCGCAGCCCGGGATAGTCGCCGCCGTCGGCGACATAGGCGGCGAGGACGCGCCCGTTGTCTTCGGATTCGACCAGCGAAACCAGCCGGTCACCCGAGCCGGAGAGCATCGCGGCGCCCTTGGGCAGGGTTCCGTTCAGGTCGCCGCTGGTCCAGCGGCCCCGGTTCTGACGCGGGCGGGCCTGATCGAGCGACAGGGTGATGTCGTCATAGAAGCCCTTCCAGTCCGCCGCTTCGGTTCCGGCCAGTTCGACCCAGCCTTCGCGGACGTCGGGCCGCACCCGCGGCGCCCGGAAGGCGACCCATTTGGGCACCACGATCACTGTCGGTCCGGCGGCGCGGTGGCTCTGCACGACCTGGGTCAGCTGCTCCGTATTGGCCCGCGCCGGCGGGGTCAGCACCAGCACGCCGGGCTGGCGCAGGGCGCCGTGGGATTTTGCCAGGCTCACGGTGTAGCCACGCTTGCCCAGATACGCGGCGAAACCGGCAAAGCCGGTCAGCCCCTTCGATCCGGCATGGGCGCCGCCGTTGTTGGCCTTGCTCTCGCTCATCCCCGCGCCGATCATCCACAGCACGGCAAAAAACAGCAGGGTTCCGCCCAGCACCAGCGCCAGCGCCATGCGCGGCGAGAACGGGCCGGCGGCGCGCCCCTCACCGCCCATCGGGCCGCTCATCCGGCCAGTCCTTCGGGCAGGCGCTGCAGGGCGAAATCGGCATAGGCGGCGCGGGCGGCCTGCCAATCGCCGGCATCCAGCCCGCGCAGCGCGAACAGGCTGCGCTCCACCCGCCCGGCAATTGTTGCAAAGGCCTGGCGCGCGGCACCGGGCAGCAGCGGGATTGCCGCGATTTCGCGCGCGGTGCTGGCGGGCTGGACCCAGTCCGGCCGGGCATCGGCGATCTGCTGGACGCTGCGGCGCAGCAACAGGTGGGTCGCCTCGGCATAGTCGCCCTGCGCGGCGAGCCGGTCGGCATCCTCAAGCAGCGCCAGCGCGGCATCGCGGTCGGGCGCCCACTCGGGCTCGGGGGCGGCCTGGCGCTGCTCCAGCCGCTCGCGCAGCGGTTCGCTCAGCCGCCAGGCGGCGTAGAGCACTCCGGCAATGACCAGCGCCAGCAGCACCCATTGCAGCACGCCCCACGACATGCCCAGCGCCTTGCCAATCGGCTCCAGCAGTTCGCGCAGGAACTTGAGCCAGACCGGCTCTTCCTGCGGGGGGACATTGATCGGCGGAAGCGGCTGATACTGAATCGCCGGATCGGCATGGATCGCCTGCCAGTCACGCGCGGCGTCCTGGGCGGCCTCGGCTCCGGGAATGGACTGCGCGCTGACTGTCACGGGCACGGTGATCGCACGGCGGAAGCTACTCGGCAAGCAACAGAAATGGCCAATTCGGCGTTAACCTGCGGATGGCGGAGAGGAGCGGCGTTGCGCCTGAGCAGTGCTATCCGCGCGGACGTTCCAGAGGGTAGGTGCCCAGCATCCGCAGCTCCTTGCTGTGGAAGGCCAGCTCTTCGATCGCGCGGTCCACTGCCGGATCGCCCGGCGCGCCGACGATATCGGCGAAAAAGGTGGTCGCGGCAAAGCTCGCGCCCTTCTGATAGCTTTCCAGCTTGGTCATGTTGACGCCGTTGGTCGCAAAGCCGCCCATTGCCTTGTAGAGCGCGGCGGGAATGTTCTTCACCTCGAACACGAAAGTGGTCATCGCCGCGCGCCCCGTCAGACTGGCCGGGTCGCGCGGCTGGCGCGAAAGCACCACGAAGCGGGTCATGTTGTCGGCCGCATCCTCGACATTTTCGGCGACGATCTTCAGGCCATAGAGATCGGCCGCGATCCGGGGGGCAATCGCGCAGGCTGCCGGATCGCCCATCTCCGCCACATAGGCCGCGGCCCCGGCGGTATCGGCATAGGCCATCGGCACGATCCCGCGGGCCCGCAGGAAATGGCGCGACTGGCCCAGCGCCTGCGGGTGCGAATAGGCGGCGGTGAAGGGCCCGTCCGCCAGCGCCATCAGATCGTGATGGATCGCGGTGAAATGCTCATCAATGATCGACAGTCCGCTTTCGGGCAGCAGGAAGTGGATGTCCGCCACCCGGCCGTGCTGCGAATTCTCGATCGGGATGATCGCCCGGGCGGCGCGTCCGTCCTTCACCGCGTCCAACGCATCCTCGAAGCTGAAGCACGGCAGCGGCAGACAGGCCGGATCGTACTCCAGCGCCGCGCGGTGCCCGTTGCACCCCGGTGCGCCCTGAAAGCTGACCGCGCGCCCCGGATCGGCCGCGGCGGCGCGGACCATTTCCTCGACACGGGCGAGCGCTGGAGCAGGGTAGGAATGCATAGCGGCAACCTTGCGCGCGTCCTTCGACAGGCTCGGGACGAGCGGATCTTTGATAGCGGGACAAGTCCCCACCCCCGCTCATGCCGAGCCTGTCGAAGCACGCGCGCAGGGCCAGCCCCTAGGGGCTGGACAGGTTGCTTACAAGTCCCCGGCCTTCATCGCAAAGATCGGGGTGTGCGGCTCGTGCGCGGCCATCCGGGTCAGCAGCAGGTCCAGCTCGCCCTCGGCGATGATGATCCCCTGGTGCGCCGGACGGACAAAGCCGACCGCGGCCATGTGGTGGTTGAAGGCGATCAGGTGATCGTAGAACCCGAAGGCGTTGAGCAGGCCGACCGGCTTGGCATGGTAGCCCAGCTGCGCCCAGCTGACCGCCTCCCACAGCTCGTCCATCGTGCCCACCCCGCCGGGGATGGTCAGGAACCCGTCCGACAGGTCGGTGAAGGCAGCCTTGCGCTCGTGCATGTTGCGGACCACGCGCAGTTCGGTGCAATCGTGGTTGGCGACCTCGCCCGAAACCAGCGCTTCGGGGATCACGCCGATCACCTCGCCGCCGGCCGCAAGCGCGCCGCTGGCCAGCGCCCCCATCAGGCCCAGCCGCCCGCCGCCATAGACCACGCCGATCCCCCGCCGGGCCAGCTCCGCGCCGACCGTGCCGGCCAGTTCCAGATAGCGCGGATCCTGGGGCGAGGCGGAACCACAGTAGACAGCAAGGCGTTTCAAGGCAGGTTCTCCAGCATGGTCCGGGCGCAGATCTCGGCGCTGGCGAGCGCGCCGGGCAGGCCGCCGCCGGGCATAGCACAGCTCCCGGTCAGGTACAGGTTGCCGATCCGGGCGTCGCGGGTGGCGGGCCGCAGCCAGCCGGTCGCCAGCGGTCCGGGATCGAGCCCGAATCCGCTGCCCAGGCTGGCATTGAAGTCCAGCGCCAGATCGCGCGGGGTGGTATGGAAGCGGGTGATCACCCGGTCATGGATATCGGGCACCAGCCGCCGCCCGATCTCATCCAGCACCCGCTGTTCGAGCATTGGGCCGACGGTTTCCCAATCGATCGGCAGCTTGCCCAGATGCGCCACCGGTACGGCTGCGTGAAACAGGCTCTTGCCCGGCGGAGCCAGACTGGGGTCGGTCAGGCTGGGATGATCGAGCCAGATCATCTGATCCTGCGGCAGCACACCGTGGGCATAGATATCCTCCACCAGTCCGCGAAAGCGCGGCCCCAGCAGGACCATCCGATGCGGGATTCCCGGCCAGGCCCCCTCCAGCGCGAAGCTGACGGTGAACAGGCCGGGCGCGTGGGCGCGCCGACGGGTCTTGCGCGCCATTTCGATCCCGCGCGGCGCGTCGCCCAGCAGGTCGCGCCAAGTGTGGACCAGATCGGCGCTGCTGGCGACGGCATCGAAGCGATCGTTCCACCCGCTCTGGGTTTCGACCGCGTGGGCGCGGTTGCCCAGGGTGTGGATCCGCGCCGCCGGATCGTGCAGCCGCACGGTTCCGCCCAGGCGCTCGAACCGCGTCTGCAGGGCCTGCGCAAGGCGGCCCATCCCCCCTTCGGGCCACCACAGCCCGCCGCTGCGTTCGCGGGCATGCTCCGCGGCCAGCAGGGCGCTCGCGGCAAACGGATTGGCGCCGCCGATCAGCGCCGGAACGGCCAGTGCTTCGCGCAGGTGCTCGGACTTGACCGAGCGGGCGATCACCGACCACAGGCTGCGCCAGGCCTGATGGCGTGCCAGCTGCGGCGCGGCGCGCGCCAGGGCGGCGAAGGCGGAAAACGGAGCCGGGCCAGGCCGGGTGCGGAATTCGGCCAGCATTTCGCGGGTGAAGCGGGCATAGTCTTCGTACCCCGCCAGGTCGCCGGGCGCGATCCGCGCGATCTCGCGGGTCAGCGCCCCGTCGTCGGCGTGAAGGTCGAAGATGGTCCCGTCGGGCCAGGCATAGCGGCACAGCGGTTCGACTGGCAGCAGCGTCACGGCGTCGCTCAGGTCATCGCCGGTCAAGGCCCAAAGCGCTTCCAGCGCGGCGCGGTCGTTCAGTACGCCGGGTCCGCCGTCAAAACGGAAACCGTCACGCTCTTCGTCAGCGGCGCGGCCGCCGGGGCGGTCGCGGGCTTCGACCAGCACCGTGGCCACGCCCGCTGCCTGCAGCCGGATCGCCGTCGCCAGCCCGCCGAGCCCCGCGCCGATCACGCAGGCGCGCTTGGTCCCCGGCAGTGGTGCGACGTGGTTCATTGCGGCGCGTATTACCCGCGATGTCCGCGGTTGCAACGCCCTTGGCGAAGGGCGCGCGATGCGGCATCATCGCCGGGCATGAGGATCGAACCGGCCACCCCGCGCGATGTCGCTGATATTGCGTCGATCTATGCCCATCATGTGACCAACGGTACAGCCAGCTATGAAACCGTGGCCCCCGATGACGACGAAATGGCCTCGCGCCTGGCCAAGGTCGTGGACGCCGACTGGCCGTGGCTGGTGGCGCGCAGCGCCGATGGCGCAGTGCTGGGCTATGCCTATGCCAGCCAGTTCCGCGACCGCGCGGCCTATCGCTATGCCTGCGAGAATTCGATCTACGTGCGGCACGATTGCTGCGGTCAGGGGGTCGGCAAGGCGCTGCTCGCCGCGCTGCTGAAGGAATGCGAAGCCTGTGGCTTTCGCCAGATGATCGCGGTGATCGGCGGGGCCAATCCCGCGTCGGCCGCGCTCCATGCCGCGCTGGGCTTTGTCCATGCCGGGACCATGCGGTCCATCGGGCGCAAGCACGGGCGCTGGCTGGATACGGTTTACATGCAGATCGCCCTCGGCGAGGGTGACAGCTCTGCACCGCCACAGGAGCCCGCATGACCAGTCTTCTACCCAACCGCCGCGGGGCGCTTGCCGCGCTTGGCGTTGCCCTTGCCGCCGGAGCGACCCTGCTGGCGATGGGACGCACGGCGATCTGCAAATGCGGCTCGGTCAAGCTGTGGTGGGGCACGGTGCAGTCGGCAGAGAACAGCCAGCACATCGCCGACTGGTACAGCGCCAGCCACCTGATCCACGGCCTGCTGTTCTACTGCTTCGCGCACCTGCTGTGGCGCCGCTGGAAGCTGCTGGGCGGCAAGCCGGCGATCTGGGCTCTGCCGATTGCCGTGGCGTTCGAAGCGTTCTGGGAACTGCTGGAAAACTCGCCACTGATCATCGACCGCTACCGGGCGGTGACGGTCAGCTTTGGCTATGAAGGGGACAGCGTGGTCAACTCGCTGTCCGATATCGGCTTCATGGCGCTGGGTTTCTGGCTGGCCAGCAAGCTGCCGGTCTGGGTCAGCGTCGCGCTGGCGCTGTTCCTCGAGCTGTTCACGCTCTACTTCATCCGCGACAACCTGACGCTCAACGTGCTCATGCTGGTCTGGCCGCTGGAGGCGGTGCGGCAATGGCAAGCGGGCGG
>JABFRE010000098.1 GCA_013141325.1 Novosphingobium sp. | reverse complement strand
AGCGGATCCATGTCGAGCAGGACGCGGGCAAGCTGATGCACGATCAGCATCCGACCATGTCCTATGTCGATCTCAACCGCTCGGGCGTGGCGCTGATGGAAATCGTCAGCCGCCCGGACATGCGCAGTCCGGCCGAGGCCGGGGCCTACCTCGCCAAGCTGCGCCAGATCGTCCGCTATGTCGGATCGTGCGACGGCAACATGGACCAGGGATCGATGCGCGCCGACGTCAACGTTTCGGTGCGCCGCCCGGGCGAGCCGTTCGGCACCCGGACCGAGACCAAGAACGTCAATTCGGTACGCTTCGTCATGGCCGTGGTGGAGAGCGAGGCGCGCCGCCAGGTCGATCTGATCGAGGACGGCGGCACCGTGGTGCAGGAAACCCGGCTCTACGATCCCGACAAGAACGAAACCCGCTCGATGCGCAGCAAGGAAGACGCGCACGATTACCGCTATTTCCCCGACCCGGACCTGTTGCCGCTGGAGCTGGACGACGCCTTCGTCGAGGAATGCCGCGCGTCGCTGCCCGAACTGCCCGACGCCAAGCGCCACCGCTATGAAACCGCGCTGGGGCTGACCCCGTACAACGCCAATGCCCTGACGGCTGACGTCGAAACGGCCCGCCAGTTCGAAGCGCTGCTCGCCTCGGTGGCAAAGGCCAGCGGCAAGGGCGAGGCCGAGGCATCGAAGCGGGTGGCCAACTGGCTGCTGTCGGAAGCGCCCGGTGTGCTGAACGCCGCCGGGATCTCCGCCGATCACCCCAGGAACACGATCGAGGCCAACACGGCGCTGGTCGTGGCGGTGGAAAGCGGCACGATCTCCGGATCCAAGGCCAAGGAAATATACCAGGCCTACCTCACCAGCGATGTCGACCTTGCCGCCGAGATCGACGCCAACAAACAGACCAGCGACACCGGCGCGATCGAGGCTGCGGTAGATGCCGTGCTCGCCGGCAATGCTGACAAGGTCGACGAATACAAGGGCGGCAAGGAGGCGCTGTTCGGCTTCTTCGTCGGCCAGACGATGAAGGCGATGCAGGGCAAGGGCAATCCGGGGCTGGTCAACCAGGTGCTGAAGGCGCGGCTGGGGTGAGGACACAAAGCGGCTTGCCTTGAGCGGCGGCGCGGTTAATCCTGACGCTCGGCCGGGGCGCTGTCTGGCCGCAAACAACGGGGATGTCTGATGAAAAGACTGTGCGCGGCCGCGCTTGCGGTACCGCTGGCGCTTGCGGCCACACCGGTGCTGGCGCAGGAAACGGCGGTGCCCGCACCGCCCGTCGCTGCTCCGGTTGCGGCGCCTGCTGCTCCCGCCCCCGCCGCTGCCGAAGCTCCGCCGCCTCCGGCGGTTACCGGCACCATGGCGATGCCGGTCTACGAACTGCCCGATCCCGCCACTCTCAAGCGGCCGACGCTGGAGTTCAAACCGACCCCCGAGATCGAGGCGGACTACGACAAGTATTTCTATTTCCACCGCGAAGCGACCAGTTTCCCCGAGGCTTTTGACGACGTGCGCGAATGCGACGCCTTGGCCAGCGGAGCCAACATCTACATGGGCGCCGATTCGGCGGCGGTGAGCGCGGCAATGGCGCAGTATGGGGTACTGGCGGGCGGGGTTGGCGGCGCGATCGGCGGGGCGATTGCCGACGCGATCTTCGGGTCCGCCGCGCGGCGCCAGCAACGCCGCACCAACCTGCGCAACTGCATGGGCTTCAAGGGCTATCAGCGCTTCGGCCTGTCGGGCGATCTGTGGAAGGAGTTCAACTTCGAAGAGGGCCACGGCCGCAAGAAGGAGGGTGAGCGCAACGAGGCGCTGGAGCTTCAGGCGCTGGTCGCATCGGGTGCCAAGCCCGCAACCAAGGAGTTGGGGCTGTGAGCATGATCCTGCGCACGCTGGCGGCACTGGCCGCCTTCGCCGCCCTGCCGGGCATTGTGGTGGCCGAAACCGTCGAGGAAAAGAACGTGCTGGCCGGCAAGGTCAAGCTCGATCCGGCGATGGGCTACATCTTCACCCAGGCTGCCAACCGCACTTTCGGCCTGTTCCTGCGCGTTCCCGACGACGCCACCCGCGCCGAATACCAGAAGGACTGGGACGAAGGGTTCGAGAAGGCCAAGAAGAAGTACGCCAGCGCGATCAAGACCTGGGAAAAGGATGCGGCGATTGCCAGGCAGACCAAGGCCAAGGTCCCGGAAAAGCCAGTCGAGCCGACCCGTGAGAATTTCTCGATCGGCTCGATCGAACTGCGTGACATGGTCTCGTTCGGGCCGATGTTCATCTACAACAAGGCGCCTACCCGCTTCACCTACCTGACCTCGGTCAAACCTGGTACCTACATCTACTATGGGCCGCTGATGTATTCGCCCGGACTGGTTCCGGCCGGGCAGTGCTATTGCATGGGCACGGTGAAGTTCGACGTGAAGGCGGGGGTGGTCACCGATATCGGCAACTTCCTGGTCGCCGCGCCAAAGCCCGCGCCGCCCTATGACGTGACCGCGCAGTTCTGGCAGGACTACAACGCCAAGCGCGAGGCCAAGGGCAAGGGTCCGGTTCTGGTCACGCCCGAGCTGGCCTATGGGGTGCCGGACTCGCTGAAGGGCTGGCCCTCAGTCCAGGCCGAATTCCACGCCAGTGGCAAGCTCAACAATTACTTCGGCACGGTGATAACGCGGATGCCGCCAATCCCGGGCGTGCTCGACTACCGCCGCGATACCGTGATCGACGCCCGCACCGGCACGGCGGTGCCCAACCCGCCGATCCGCACCCAAGTGAAGCTCAAGAAATAGCGCGCATCGCGGGCAGGCACGAAAAAGGGCGCCGGAGTCAGCCTCCGGCGCCCTGTTCGTTTGCGGCTCAGCGTTTGGCGGGTCCAGCCAGCGATTTGCGGGCATTGCGGGCGTATTCGTCGAAGTTGCCCTTGAACACCGAGACCAGCTCGTCAAGCGCGGCGATGGCGTCGTCGCCCTCCTTGGGCGGGAACAGCTTCAGCCCGTTGCCGCCCCAGGCCTTGTATTCCTTGTCGATCTTCTGATCGTTGCCGAAATCGCGCAGCATGAACAGCGTGCGCAGCGAGCGGCCATACATCATCGCCTTCTGGTAAAAGACATCGGCGACGATAAGTTCGGAATAGCACTTGGCGCTCGAATCCGAGCGGCGGGTCTTGATCTTGTTCATCGTGTGCCGCTCAAGCGGGGTTTCGTGCAGCACGATCGTGGTACCCGGCGTGCGGGCAAGCAGGGTGCGCAAGTCCAGCGCGGTCAGCGCGTTGAGCTGGCTGGGACTGTCGAGCGCGCTGGCCATCAAGGCCTGGTTGCTCGAATCGCGCTTGCCGTTGATTGCCGAGCTCAGCAGCCCGGGTCCGAGCAGGCCAGAAGTCTGAGAAGTCATGCGCTCGGCCGGCCAGAGGTGCAGCTCGCAGCCGTCGGCCGGCGCGGTGGGCTGAAGGCCCTGCTGCAGCACCGCGGTGGTCGCCGCCGCCGGGGCTTCCGCAGCAACCGGTGGTGCAGTCGGCGCAGCGGCCGGGGCAGCGTCCTGCGCATGGGCCGCTGCGGCCAAGGCCAGGCCGCTGATCGGGGCCAGAATAAGGGCATTGAATTTCATGGTCTTCTCCCGATGGGGTGGGTCAAAGTGTGATCGAAGCGCCCTTCTTCTTGCCGTTGCGCTTGCGGTAGGCGGCGTATTGCTTCCCGAATTCGGTCACTGACTGGCTGAATGCGGCGTGCAACTCGTCCAGTCCTGGCTGGGGATCGGTATCGGGGTCGGATGGGAATTTCATGACCCGCGACAGCACGTAGGTGCCGTAGCTGCCCACCGGCGCCGCAGCCGATTCTTCGAATTGCCGAAACCGGAATATGACGTTGAGCCATTTGCCGTTGATGACATTGTTCTGGAACACGATGTCGTCGATCATCAGCTCGGCATAGCATGGCGCGGAATCGGCAATCTGGCGGCCCGGCTTAGAACGGATTGCGGTGCCACTGAGCACCTGATCGTGGAGCACGGTTCGATAACCGGTCAGGCCGAGAATCGCCGGAATATCGAGCTTGACCAGCTCACCGCGCTGGATCTCCGGCGACAGCGGCTCGTCGGGGATTGCGGGGTAACCCTTGCGGCCCTTTTGCGCGCCATCGATCGTGCCGCCGTGGGCCCAGCCGTAATAGACGGTATGAAAACCACGGCCGGGCCAGACATGCAGCTCGCAGGCCTGCACCGTCGGCGCTTCGGCAGGAGCGGCCACGGGTGCGGCGGGCGCAGTTGCCGCATCCTGCGCAGCCGAGACGGCCGAACTGGCGGCAAGCATGCCGACCAGCAGAAACCTGGTTCCGCGCAACAGTTTTTGCAATTGCCCCTCCACCGTCCGCGACCAACGGTTTTCGGTGCAAAGGTTACAGCCGCCGCCGTGCGACGCAAGCGCAAATAATTGCACGAAAAAGGCGCCGGAATCGCTTCCGGCGCCCCCTTCATTTGTCAGGCCAAAATCAGCCTTCGCGCGTGCCGTTCATCGGGAACGAACCGAAGGCGCCGGCCTTGACCGAACCGGTCAGCACGTCGCCATCGACGGTGGCTTCGCCTTCCAGGGTCATCGGCATCGGAACGGTCATCTTCATCGACCAGGTCAGCTTGTTGCCATCGACCTTGCCGTTTTCGAGATCCATCGAACCCATTGCGCCGACGTTGGTGCCGGTGAAGGTATCGCCATCGACGGCGATCGTCACCTTGCTCTTCTGATCGCCCATCGGGGTCTTGGTCACGCAATCGTAGGTGCCGGCTACAGACATCGTCTCTCTCCTCACATCACAGGAAGGTAGTACTTACAGGGGGGTAAGTAGGCCTGCATCACTCGCCTTTCGGCGCGGCAGTGTCAACGGGATTTGCCATTTCGACCGGCAGGCCGAGGCTATCGAGCTGCGGGCGGACCTTGGCGGCATCGCCGACCACCACGAAGACCATGCCGCCATCGCCCAGCTGCGCGCGCGCGGCCTGATCGAGCGTTTGCGGGGTCATCGCACCGTAGCGGGTCGCCAGCGTCTCATAGTAGGTGTCCGGCCGGCCCAGCTTGACGATCGAGGCCACCCCGCCCAGCACCGCGTCGCTGGTCTCGAAGCTGCCGGGCAGTTCGCGGGTGGAGCCGTTGGTGGTCCATTTCAGCTCTTCGGGTGTGATCCCCTTGGTGGTCACGAATTCGCCAATCTGCTTGCGGATTTCGGCAATCGATTCGCCGGTCTTGTCCGACTGGACCGGCGCCTGGACCCGGAAGCTGGACCGGCCCAGCGGCTGGTTCACCATGCTGAACGCGCCATAGGACCAGCCCTTGCTTTCGCGCAGGTCCATGTTGATCCGGCCCAGGAAATTGCCGCCCAGCACGTCGTTGGCCGATTGCAGCGCCAGCTGATCGTCGCGGCCGGTCACGCCCAGCACACGCCCGCCAAGGATCATCGATTGCGGCGCGCCTGGCCGGTCGACCAGAATGATCCGCGGGCTCAGCGCCGGCAGCGCGGCCGAATAGTCCTTGGTCGGGGCAGGGTCGGTGGGAGCCTTCCAGCCGCCGAAATTCGCCTCCAGCAGCTTGGTCACCTGGGCCAGCGTGGTGTTGCCCACCACATAGACCTTGGCCGTGTCCGGACGCAGCCAGCGGCGGTGGAATGCGCCCAGCTGATCGGTGGTCATGGTTTTGACCATCGCGGGATTGCCGGTGCCCGAGGGCGGGTTCCCATAGGGGTGATCCTTGCCGTAGAGCGCCGGGGCCAGCACCCGCCCGGCGAGGCCGCCGGGGCTATTGAACTCGTTGGCGATCGCGGTCAGCTGCTGGGTGCGTACCCGTTCCAGCTCTTTGGGGTCGAGCGCCGGGTGCAGCACATAGTCGGCCAGCAGCGCCAGCGACGGGGCGAGGTTGGGGGTGACAGCATCGAGCTGGAAGCTGGTGGTATCGGCATCGCCAAAGCCGCGGATCGCGGCGCCCAGCCGTTCGCGCGCGCGCGCCAGCTCGCTGGAATTGAGCGCCTTCGTGCCCTGATCCATCAGCTGTAACAGCAGCGACTGGGTGCCCAGCGCACCCTTGGGATCGGCGCCGCTGCCTGCATCGAAGCTGATTCGCAGCGATACCGTCGGCACCGCGGTGCGGCGGGCGAAGAACACCTTCATCCCGTTGGACAGCGTCGCGCGTTCGATCGCCGGAAAATCGAGCGGGGCCAACGTGCCCACCTCGGGCAGTTTGGAGCGGTCGGCCGTGGCCGGTGCGGC